>NZ_JBFUBD010000100.1:0-9469 GCF_056405935.1 Polaromonas sp. P1_E3 | reverse complement strand
TGTCCATCCAGGGCTTGTGCATGGCCAGCCAGACATTGGACGAGGGGGACATGAAGGTGTGGAATTTCAGGGTCACGGCCTGCTGGGCCAAGCCCGAGAGGGCCGGTGCGCCCAGCGCGGCGGCGGCGCCGGTTTTGAGAAGGGTTCGTCTTTGAATCATGCGGGGCTCCTGTAGGCAATGTCGATAACTTAAGGCAGGCGGATGGGTTTGGGAAGCGGTGAAAGCCCTAGGCAAAGGCCTAACTGACGTATTTCACCAGCCACAGCGATATGCCGGGGAAGAGCAGCAGCAGGCTTGTGCGGATGGTGTCGCTGATCAGGAAGGGCATGACCCCTTTGTAGCTTTCACTGATAGGGACATCTTTTGCCAATCCGTTCACCACATACACGTTGAGGCCGACCGGCGGCGCCAGCATGCCGAAGCCGACGGTCATCAGCACCATGATGCCGAACCAGATCGCTGTGGACTCCTTGGCCATCCCGAAGTCCAGGCCCATCACCATGGGGAAAAAGATCGGTATGGTCAGCAACAGCATCGACAGCTCGTCCATCACGGCGCCCAGCACCACGTAGAAGAGCAGGATGGCCGTCACAACCATCAGCGGCGACAGGCCCCAGCCGCCGACCACGCCGGCGAGCTGGTTGGGCACCTGCGTCAGGGCCAGCGCGGAGTTCATCAGGTCGGCGCCTATAAAGATCAAAAAGATCATGGCCGAGCTTTCCGCCGTGGCATAAAAGCACAGCTTGAATTTGGCCCAGGTGATCTCGCGCTTGAGCAGGGCAGCCACGAAGGTGGCGGCCGCGCCCACGGCCGCGCCTTCGGTGGGTGTGAACAAACCGCCGTAGATGCCGCCGAAGACAATGATGAAGATGATGGCGATGGGCAGTATGCCCAGCACGGAAGCCAGCGTCATCGGCGGCCGGTCGGTGTCGACTTCGGGCGCCTGCCCGGGCACCACGCGCACATAAATGGCAATGGCCACCATGTAGCCCAGCATCGCGATGATGCCCGGCACCATGGCCGCGGCAAACAGCTTGGCGATGTTCTGCTCGGTGAGGATGGCGTAAATCACCAGCGGCACCGAGGGTGGGATCAAAATGCCCAGCGTGCCGCCGGCTGCCAGCGTACCCGTGGCGAGGCGGCCCGAGTAGCCATGGCGTTTCATCTCGGGCAGCGCCACGCCGGTGATGGTGGCGGCCGTGGCCACGGAAGAGCCGCAGATGGCGCCGAAAGCCGCGCATGCCAGAACCGACGCCATGGCCAGGCCGCCCTTGAAGCCGCCCATCACGCCCGCGGCGAAACCGAAGAGGGCGCGGCTGATGCCGCCCTGCGTGGCGAAATGCCCCATCAGGATGAAAAGCGGGATCACCGACAGGTCATAACTGGCAAAGCGCGCGAAGGCCTGGGTGTTGAGGAAGCTGGAAAACGGCCCCCAGCCGGTTTGCATCACGTAACCGATGGCGCCCGCGGCAAACATGGCGACCGCGATAGGCACGCGTACGGCCATGAAGACCAGCATGATGCCGAAAATAACCAGGGCGAGCGTGATGGAGCTCATACGTGTGCCTCCACCTCGTCCAGCGGGTTGTGCGGCCCATGGGCGTCGCCGAAGCCGAAGACGGATTGGTACACACCGATCACGCAGGTCAGCACAAAGGGCGGGACCATCGCGGCATATACCGTCCACTCGGGAAAGCCCAGGATCTGGGTTTCAGAGTGTGTGTTGTAGGAATTGAGGCCGCCCAGCACCGTGCGCCAGGCCAACAGGGCAAACACCAGGCCCAACAGCAACGCACCGAAGCGATCCAGCCTGTCATTGGTGGTTTCGCCCAGTTTCGCGGTGAAGAAGTCGACGATGATGTTGCCGCGCTTGATCTGGCAAAGGGGCATGAACAGCGCGATCGCAGCCCCYGTGACCACGCCGGTGAGTTCGAAGTCTCCGACGAGGGTAGCACCCAGCAGGTTGCGGCCGATCAGACTGGCACAGGTCATGAGCGTGATCACCGTGAGCAGAACGCCCGCCAGTACAGCGCAGAATTTCGCCAGGGACTGCAGGATTTTCAAGAAGGCTCTCCAAAAAGCAGGTCTTGGTATTTGGGAGCTCCCAAAAAACCGGGTAAGCCGATTATCAGAATTGAGGAGGCAGGCAGTCAGGCGGGTTACCCCGGGTAAAAGCGGGTATTTGCGCGGTGATTAAAGCAGCTGCGCGGTTATCGCGCAACTGTCCCCGCCGGGAAACGCGATTGCCAATGCCTGTGTTCAGATGACTTTGACTGTGAGTGTTTCCAGCCCGGCCACACCGCCGACCATGGTGTCGCCCGAGACCACAGCCGCGACGCCTTCAGGTGTGCCGGTATAGATCAGGTCGCCCGGTTGCAGCTCCCAGGCCGCTGACAGGTGTTCAATGGTTTCCGCGATGTTCCATATCAGCTTGGACACATTGCTGCGCTGGCGATCCTTGCCGTTCACCTGGATGTAGAGCTCGGCATTGGCGACATCGCCGGCCTGCGCGGCGGGTGTGATGGGGCCGATGGGTGCCGAGTGGTCATAAGCCTTGCCGATGCACCAGGGACGGCCCTGCTTTTTCATCTCACCCTGCAGGTCGCGGCGCGTCATGTCCAGCCCTACGCCATAACCATAGATGTGCTTTTGTGCGTCAGCGGCCTTGATGTTCTTGCCGCCCGTGCCAATGGCCACCACCAGCTCGATTTCATGGTGCAGGTTTTTGGTGAGCGATGGGTAAGGGATGGCGCCTGTCGCGCCGGCTTCGACCACCACGGCGGCATTTGCGGGTTTGAGGAAGAAGAAGGGCGGCTCGCGGCCGGTGAAGCCCATTTCCTTGGCGTGCTCTTCGTAGTTGCGGCCCACACAGTAAATGCGGTTGACGGGAAAACGGTCTTTGGTGCCGACAACGGGAACGGACACTGCTGCCGGTGGGGTGATGACAAAACTCATGACAACCTTTCTTCTCTGTGTATGCCCAGTGCCTGATGCACCGGGCGGTCTGAAAAACTGAACAGCACACAACCTTGCGCCGAACGCAATTGCGCAGTGTGCCACGACGGAATCACAAAATGGTCGCGAGGGCCAAACTCGAAAGTCGAGGTTTTGCCATCGCGCTCAATGCTGACGGAACCGGTGCCCTCGACCACGCTAAACACGGCGCCGTCGGTCTGGCGCCAGGGCTTGCCCGCAAAGCCGGCCGGCAGGCGTTGCATGAAGGTGGCCATGGTAGGCATGGGCGAGCCGCCGGTGGCGGGGTTCACATAGCGCAGCTTGATGCCATCCCAGGCATCGACGTCGGCATGGGTTTCCAGCTGGTGCAGGGTCTCGCGCGTGCGGTCGTAGGGGTAGCTGAAGATGGGCGAGGTCTGGCCGAAGGGCGCGTCGTAGCGCATGGGCATCATGTTGGCGCCGTAGCGGTGGGTGCTGATGCCCTGGGGCCTGGTGACCTCCTGCTGTTTGGCCGTACCATTTTCGGCAAAGCCCGCGTCGAAGAAACGCAGCATGGGAATATCCAGGCCGTCCAGCCAGACCACGGGCGTATCCGATTCCATGCGGCCCTCGTGGCCGTGATCGTGCCAGGTCCAGCTCGGCGTGATGATGAAGTCGCCAGGTTTCATCTGTGTGCGCTCGCCGTCGACCGCGGTGAAAGCGCCGTGGCCTTCGATCACGAAGCGCAGCGCGCTTTGTGTATGGCGGTGGCTGGGTGCCACTTCACCCGGCATGATGACCTGCAGGCCCGCGTACAGCGACTGCGTGATGCATGACTGCCCGCGCAGGCCGGGATTCTCCAGGATCAGCACGCGGCGCACTGCTTCTTCGGCGGTGATCAGTTCGCCCGATTTCATCAGGAAGGGGCGTATGTCGGCGTACTTCCACAGAGCCGGCTCGCAGGGCGTACTGGGCGACTGCGGCACCAGCGCATGCAGCACTTCCCACAGCGGTGTCATGTTGTGAGCGGAGATGGCATCGTAAAAAGACTTGCGTGCAGCGCTGTTGGGCACAGCGGGCTGACCAGGAGTGGGTGGGGGCGTCATGTCCATGATGGGTGTCCAGTCTCTGGGTTTAAAGATCGCCGCTTAAAGGCCGTTATCAAAGTACACGCCGTCCCGTGTGAGCAACTGTTGCAGTTGTTTCACATCGGTTTCGGAAAAAGCCTGTCCGGCACCCGCCATGGCGGCCGCCGTACCCGCCGCCTGGCCCATTACAAAGCAGCCGCCACTGGCGCGCGCAGCCGACTGGCCTTCGTGCGTCATGGAGGCGCAGCGGCCGGCCACCAGCAGGTTGGCTACACCTTGCGGCACCAGCATGCGCCAGGGCAGGTCGTTGTAGGCGCGGCCTTCAGCTGCATCCATGTTGTGCGGAAACTGCCAGTCGATCCGGCCATCGGCATGCAGTTCCATCGGCCAGGCGTTGATGCCTATGGTGTCCTCAAAGCGCGCCGACGAGAGGATGTCTTCGCCGCTCAAGGCATACAGGCCCTGGATGCGGCGCGTCTCGCGGATGCCGACCTGCGGCGCGATGTCGACGATGGCGGAATCCTTAAAGCCCGGCACTTCATTCTTCAAAAAGCGAAAGTATTCGGTGATCTGGCGCCGGCCTTCGAGTTCGCCTTCGCTGAGCTGCCGTGCATCCGTGGCGTCCATGGCCGTGCCTTGCGTGTTGCGGATTTGCGTGACGTTGGCGCGCCATTCGGTCGGGTTCTTCTGGGGGCGGAGGATGGCACCTTCACGGGGAAACTTGTAGCGGCCTGGCTCACGCGCCTGGCTCTCGGCCATCAGGGTATTAATGGCTTTGAATTCACCCACGGCCGCCAGGGCACGCGGTGCATCGACATGGCCGACGCGAAACATGGTGGACGGAAACAGTGCGCTGCCATGCCCGTCGCCAAGCTCAAATGGCACGCCGGCGAAGTTCGCTACATCGGCGTCGCCCGAGCAGTCGATGAAGCGCGACGCGCGTATCGCCTGGCGGCCGGATTTGGTTTCGACCACCAGGGCGCTGATGCGATTTCCTTCCATCACTACAGCCGCGGCCCAGGCATGAAAGAGGATGTTCACGTCGGCGGCCAGCAGCAGCTGGTCAGCCGCGCATTTGTAGGCCGACACGTCATAGGAGCGGACGCGGATGCGGCCCTGCATGCCGTCCTGCGGCGCGTTGAGGCCGCCCAGTGCTTCAATGCGCCGCAGCAGGTCGTCGGCCACGCCGCGCACAACTTGCTGCATCTGGCCGTTTTTGCGGCCGTAGAGGCCCGCGAAATTGGTGACACCGCCGGCTGTGCCCATGCCGCCGAGGAAACCGTAGCGTTCCACCAGCAGGGTACGTGCGCCGTGCCGCGCAGCGCTGACGCTGGCGGCAAGCCCTGCTGGCCCGCCGCCGATTACGACAACGTCGAATTCGTCGTAGACGGGTAGTGCGCGCGCAGCTTCGGTGATAGTGGACATGACTGTCTTCAGCGATTATTCAAGTTTGATGCCGCGCGACTGAATGATGCCGCCCAGGATGGCGGCTTCGTCTTTGACGCGGCTCTTCAGGCCATCGGGCGACGTGCCCACAGCCTGCCAGCCCTGGTTAAACAACTTTTGCCGCGTGTCGGCGTCGCGAATGATGCGCGGCACCTCTTGCGCCAGCCGGGCCTGCGCGGCTTTGGAGAGACCCGCCGGGCCGATCAGCGCCGTCCASACTTCRAGGTTGACSTTGGTCACGCCKGCRTCGGCCAGCGGCGGCACCTCSGGCACCAGCGAWGARCGYCCGCCGGTCAGGCCAATCGCCCKGAGCTTGCCCGMSCGCACATGCGGCATGGCCACGCCGGGCGGGATCAGCGCCATCTGGATCTGGCCGCCCAGCATGGCGGTTACCACCTGCGGGTTGCCGGCGAAGGGCACGTGAACCGGTGTGACGCCGGGCATGCGGCTTTTCAGCAGCTCCATGCCCAGGTGTGCAACGGAGCCGTTGCCGACGGAGCCATAGTTCCACTGGCTGCCGCCCTGGCGCGCRGCTGCGAAGAATTCGGTGCCGCCGGGCTGGCCTGCAGGCGCTACCAGCACCAGCGGCGCCGTGGCCAGCAGTGAAATGGGCGCAAAGTCTTTGGCCGGGTCGTAAGGAAGTTGCGGGTACAGCAGCTTGGCCGAAGTCAGGTTGCCGTTGATGACAACGCCCAGCGTATGGTCGTCAGTGGCCTTGGCCACCTGGTCGGCGGCGATGTTGCCCGAAGCGCCGGGCTTGTTTTCAACCACCACGGGTTGGCCCAGGGCCCGGCTGAGGGGCTCGGCCAGGCTGCGCGCAGCCATGTCGGGTGTAGAGCCGCCCGGAAAACCCACCAGTATGCGCACCGGCCTGGTCGGCCAGGCCGTATTTTTTAAGTCTTTTGGGGCTGCAGCCCAAGAGGGATGAGCGCAAGCAGCTATCAAAAGCGTAGCAATTATCCGGAGAGCAGCGGTGTTGGGAAGAAGAGTCATGACAATCCCTGGGACTTTTGAAACCGTCATTGGAACAGTTTTGACGGCTCGATTCCGTCGTACATCCACTTGAGGCCGGCAAAGCCCGCGCTCTCGGTACCGCTCTGGAACATCTGGTTGCGCAGTTCGCGCTGTACGCCAGCCGCATGGTAAATATCACCATAAAAACGGGCTGTCAGCTGCACGCGGCCGGTGCGCAGGTAGCGCTTTTGCTGGTATTTCTGGAAGGCTTTTGGCACGTCGCCGCGCGTAAAGCGCAGCGCTTCACGCAGCACGACGGCATCTTCTATCGCCTGGCCAGCGCCTTGGGCCAGGTATTGCAGCATCGGATGCGCGGCATCACCCAGCAGCGTCACGCGCCGGTCGGTCCAGTTTTTCACGGGTTCGCGGTCGCACAGCACCCACATCTTCCAGGTCTCGATTTTTCCCAGCAGCTCCTGGACCTGCGGGCAGGCATCGGCGAAACGCTCGTTCAACTCGGCCGTGTCGCCAAAGGTGTTCCAGCCCTCGTCGTATTTGTTGCTGTGAAAAACTGCCACCAGGTTGAAGAGCTCGCCGCGGCGTAGCGGGTAGTGAACCAGATGGGTTTTCTCGCCGCCCCAAAGCAGCACATCGTCGCTCCACAGATGAGCCGGTACATCTTCGCGCTTGAGCACGGCGCGGTAGGCGATATGGCCCGACACGCGGGGTTTGCCGTCGCCCACCACGGCTTCACGGATGCGGCTCCAGATACCGTCTGCGCCTATCAGCGCGCTGCCTTCAACGGTTTCGCCGCCTGCAAGGTGTACGGTCACGCCGCTTTCCGATTGGTCAAACGACTCCACCCTGGCGCTGGTGCGCAAGGTGATGTTGGGCTGGGCCCGGCAGGCATTGAGGAACACCTGGTGCAGGTCGGCGCGGTAAATCACGCCATAAGGAAACCCATAGGTGGCGCGGGCCAGGTCGCCAAGCGGGACACGGACAACTTTCTCGCCTGTGCGCACGTCGTTCATGCCAAGGCCGGTGGGAAAGAACGCCACACGGTTGACGGCTTCAGTGAGGCCCAGGTAGTCAAACATGCGGAAAATATTGGGACCGAGCTGGATGCCGGCGCCGATCTCGCCAAAACTCGCCGACTGCTCCATGAGTGTCACGGCGCGCCCGTCCTGCGCGAGCACCAAGGCCGCGGCCAGCCCGCCAATGCCGCCGCCCGAGATGAGAATGGGGGATGTATGTGACATATGGGAGAGGGTATCAGGGGGCTTTGACAATGATAAGTATGCTTATCATGTATGTCCCTAGTACATACCCTGAGCGCAAAGCTGAACGGTAAACTCGGTAAATGGCAAAAAGCTTTAACTTCAGCGAGGCCCCCGGGCACTTGATCCGCCGGGCGCAACAACTCGCGGTCGCGATTTTCATGGAGGAAACAGCCGGTTTTGACGCGACGCCCGTGCAGTTCGCCATCCTGAACGCCTTGATGGACGACCCGGGCGAAGACCAGATCACGCTGTCGGGCCGCGTTGCCTTTGACCCGGCCACTTTCGGCTCGGTGATCGGGCGGCTGGAGGCCAAAGGGTGGGTCAAGCGGGAGGCTGACCCGTCCGACAAGCGCCGCAAACTGCTGTGGACGACGCCCGAAGGGGAAAAAGTTGCACTGCAGATGAAGCGTGCTGTCAGCAAGGCACAGCAGCGCATCGTGAGCCCGCTGGATGATGACGAGCGGGTGCAGCTCGGCTTGTTGCTTGGCAAGCTGATCAGCGGCCACGAAAACGCGGCCAGGTAGCGGGCATCAGAACTGCGCGCAGACAATAAAAAACGGGGCCGTCAGCCCCGCTTTTTATTGTCTGCCCCTTTGCCAGGCGCTGGCCCAAGGCTCAGGCTGACTTGGCTACCAGGGCGAAATGCTCCACCGTGGGTGGGCCGGCAAAGAAGGGCCCGACAATGGCTCGCCAGTCGGCAAAGGCGGGCGACTGACGAAAGTCGACGGTGTGGTTTTCCAGTGTGTCCCAGAAGATCTGCAGGATGTAGCGTTCGGGGTTTTCAATGCCCTTGTTGACCTTGAAGCCCTGAAAGCCCTTGGCTTTGGAAATGACTTCGCGGATGCCGCGCTGGATGGCTTCGTCAAAGGCGGCTTGCTGGCCCGGGTGAATGCGGATGTCGGCGAGTTCGAGAATCATGGACAACTTTCTGAAGTAATTAATACTGGGTAGCCGGCAACTCTACCGTCAATCCGTCGAGCGCGGGCGTGAGCCTGATCTGGCAGCTGAGCCGGCTGTTCGGAAGGCGCGGCGCGGCGGTAAATGCGAGCATGCCGAGCTCTTCGCCATCAGGTGGCGGCAGGGTTTGCGTGTCCGAGGAAAAAGGTTCCTGCACGTGTACATGGCAGGTGGCGCAAGTCAGCAGGCCGCCGCAGTCGGCGGCAATGCCGTCAATGCCTGCGGCCACTGCGGCTTCCATCAGGCTTTTGCCGACCTTGCCCTTTACCGGTGTGGAGCGGCCGCCCGATTCGATGAAATGGATGGTGATCATGGGTATTTTTTATGCGAGCTGCGGCGGCTAGATCCGGCTGAAGTATTCACGCCTTTGCCAGTCGTCCTGGTCCTGGGCCTCGGCATGGCGGGTGATTTCGGCCTGTTTGACTCGCGAGAGATAAGCGACGAACGCGCTGCCGAATGCCTCCACCAGCATCGTGTCGCCTTGCAAGGCTTGCAGCGCCTCTTCGAGACTGGTGGGCAATTTTTCGGCGGTGTCACCATAAGGCGCGTCGGTGGCCGGCGGGGCTTTCAGGCGGCGCGCGATGCCGTCCAGCCCGGCGTGGATTTGCGAAGCCAGATAGAGGTAAGGGTTGGCGGCGGGTTCGCCGATGCGGTTTTCGATGCGTGTGCCGTTGTCGTTGCACTGGCCGACCACGCGCAGCATGGCGCCGCGGTTGTCACGGCCCCACAAAATCGATTGAGGTGCCAGCGCATTTGGCCGAAAGCGGCCGAAACCATTGATGGTGGGCGTGCAGAAGGCTGTCATGCCG
>NZ_JBFUBD010000099.1:0-9676 GCF_056405935.1 Polaromonas sp. P1_E3 | reverse complement strand
AATCGGTCCTGTCGGCTTCTGGTCGGTCATGATTTTCCTGGGCATTCTGGTCGTGGGATTTGTCTACGAGTGGAAAAAAGGTGCGCTGGACTGGGAATAAAAAGATCCCGAGGGTTCTCTAGGGCGTTTCTCGCCACAAAGGTACGGGTATGTCACTTGAAGGTGTTTTCAACGAAGGCTTCATGACCACGAGTTACGACTCGGTGGTGAACTGGGCCAAGACGGGTTCGCTCTGGCCCATGACATTCGGTCTGGCCTGCTGCGCCGTCGAAATGATGCATGCGGGCGCGGCGCGTTACGACCTGGACCGTTTCGGCATGTTGTTCCGTCCCAGCCCACGCCAGTCCGACCTGATGATTGTGGCCGGCACACTGTGCAACAAGATGGGCCCGGCTCTGCGCAAGGTGTACGACCAGATGTCCGAGMCGCGCTGGGTTCTGTCCATGGGCTCCTGCGCTAACGGCGGCGGGTACTACCACTACAGTTATTCCGTGGTTCGCGGCTGCGATCGCATCGTGCCGGTAGACGTCTACGTGCCGGGCTGTCCGCCCACCGCCGAAGCGCTCATGTATGGGATCATCCAGCTGCAGCAGAAAATCCGCCGCACCAATACGATTGCGAGGGCATAAGTGATGCCCTCTTCTCCTGTGTCCATGGAGCAGCTCACCGACACAATTCAAGCCGTGCTCGGTAACAAAGTCAAAAGCCTGAAAACCGCATTGGGTGAAATCACCCTCACGGTTGCTGCTGCAGACTACCTCGCGGCTGCAACCCTGCTACGCGATGCGCCAGGCTGCCGTTTCGAGCAGCTCATCGACCTGTGCGGCGTCGATTATTCCGAGTACAGGGACGGTCAGTACGACGGTCTGCGTTACTGTGTGGTCTCGCATCTGTTGTCGGTCAGCCTCAACCAACGCGTGCGCCTGAAGGTGTTCTGCCCCGACGACGATTTCCCCGTAGTAGATTCGCTCAACGGCATCTGGAACTCGGCCAACTGGTTTGAGCGCGAAGCATTCGACCTCTACGGCATCATCTTTGAAGGCCACAACGACTTGCGCCGCATCCTGACCGACTACGGTTTCATCGGCCATCCTTTCCGCAAGGATTTCCCGACCACCGGCCATGTCGAGATGCGCTACGACCCCGAGCAAAAGCGCGTGATTTACCAGCCGGTCACCATTGAGCCGCGCGAGATCACCCCGCGGGTGATCCGTGAAGACAACTACGGCGGACTGCAGTAAGCAGCGTTGGCAAGAGATACCCACATGGCTGAAATCAAAAACTACACGCTCAACTTTGGGCCACAGCATCCCGCTGCGCACGGCGTATTGCGCYTGGTGCTGGAACTCGACGGCGAAGTGATCCAGCGCGCTGACCCGCATATCGGCCTGCTGCATCGCGCCACTGAAAAGCTCGCCGAAAGCAAGACCTATATCCAGTCGCTGCCCTACATGGACCGGCTGGACTACGTCTCCATGATGTCCAACGAGCAGGCCTATTGCCTGGCCATCGAGAAGCTGCTCGGCGTTGACGTGCCGGTGCGCGCTCAGTACATCCGCGTGATGTACGCTGAAATAACACGCCTGCTCAACCACCTGCTGTGGTTGGGCGCGCATGGTTTCGACTGCGGCGCGATGAACATCCTGATCTATTGTTTCCGCGAGCGCGAGGCGCTGTTCGACATGTACGAGGCTGTCTCCGGCGCGCGCATGCATGCGGCCTATTTCCGCCCGGGCGGTGTGTATCGCGATTTGCCCGAGACGATGCCGCAATACCGCGTCAGCAAGGTCAAAAACGCCAAGGCTATTGAAGCTCTGAATGAAAACCGACAGGGCTCATTGTTGGACTTCATCGAGGATTTCACCAAAAAGTTCCCCGGCTACGTCGACGAATACGAAACCCTGCTGACCGACAACCGCATCTGGAAGCAGCGCACCGTCGGTGTTGGCGTGGTGTCGCCTGAGCGCGCCCTCAACCTCGGCTTCACCGGCCCTATGCTCCGTGGCTCGGGCTTCGCCTGGGACCTGCGCAAGCAGCAGCCCTACGACGTCTACGACAAGATGGACTTCGACATTCCTGTCGGCAAGACAGGCGACTGCTACGACCGCTACCTGGTTCGCGTCGAAGAGATGCGCCAGTCCAACCGCATCATCAAGCAGTGCATCGACTGGCTGCGCGTGAACCCCGGTCCTGTGATCACCAGCAACCACAAGGTCGCCGCGCCGGACCGCGAATCCATGAAGTCCAACATGGAAGAGCTGATTCACCACTTCAAGCTCTTCACCGAAGGCTTTCATGTGCCCGAAGGTGAAGCCTATGCGGCGGTCGAGCACCCCAAGGGCGAGTTCGGCATCTACATCGTCAGCGACGGCGCCAACAAGCCGTATCGCCTGAAGATCCGCCCGCCGGGTTTCCCGCACCTCGCGGCCATGGACGAAATGTCGCGCGGCCACATGATCGCCGACGCCGTCGCCGTGATCGGCACCATGGACATTGTGTTCGGTGAGATTGATCGCTAAACCGGATGGTTTCCCCCATGATTTCTGAACAAACCAGAGCGCGCTTCGACCGCGAAGTCGCCAAATACCCCGCGGACCAGAAGCAGTCGGCCGTCATGGCCTGCCTCACCATCCTGCAGGAAGAGCACGGCTATGTCAGCGCCGAGAGCGAAAAAGTCGTCGCCGAATACCTCGGCATGGCGCCAATTGCCGTGCACGAAGTCACGACCTTCTACAACATGTACAACCAACGCCCCGTTGGCAAATACAAGCTCAACGTCTGCACCAACCTGCCTTGTCAGTTGCGCGACGGTGCCAAGGCGCTCAAGCATCTGGAACAAAAATTGGGCATCGCCATGGGCGAGACCAGCGACGACGGCCTGTTTACGCTGCAGCAGTCCGAATGCCTGGGCGCCTGCGCGGACTCTCCGGTGATGCTCGTCAACGACCTCACCATGTGCAGCTTCATGAGCAACGAGAAGCTGGACCAGCTTATCGAAGGTCTCAAATCCGCCGAGGCAAAGCAACCATGACGCTCGCACCCCTGACTCCTCACAGCGCAGCCGCGCAGAGCGTGCTGTCCCAGTTCTCGGCCACCGGCGTGCAGACCTGCTTTCATGGCCGGCACATCAACCCGCAAATCCTCGCCGACCTAGATGGCAGCAACTGGCGGCTCAAGGACTACGAAGCCCGCGGCGGCTACCAGGCCCTGCGCAAGATCCTCAAGCAGGATGGCGGCGAGGGCATGACGCCAGACCAGGTGATTGCTGAAGTCAAGGCCGGCAGCCTGCGCGGCCGCGGCGGCGCAGGCTTCCCGACCGGGCTCAAGTGGAGCTTCATGCCACGCCAGTTCCCGGGCCAGAAATACCTGGTCTGCAATTCGGACGAGGGCGAGCCGGGTACCTGCAAAGACCGCGACATCATGCAGTACAACCCGCACAGCGTGATTGAGGGCATGGCGATCGCTGCCTATGCCATGGGCATCAGCGTGGGCTACAACTACATCCACGGCGAAATCTTCGCGACCTACCAGCGTTTTGAAGAAGCACTGGAAGAGGCACGTGCCGCCGGCCTGCTGGGCGACAACATCTTCGGTAGCGGCTTCAGCTTCCAGCTCCATGCCTCGCACGGCTTCGGTGCGTATATTTGCGRTGAAGAAACCGCGCTGCTCGAATCGCTCGAAGGCAAAAAGGGCCAGCCGCGCTTCAAGCCGCCGTTCCCGGCCAGCTTCGGCCTTTACGGCAAGCCCACCACCATCAACAACACCGAGACCTTCGCGGCCGTGCCCTGGATTATCCGCAACGGCGGCCAGGCCTACCTCGAATGCGGCAAGCCCAACAACGGCGGCACCAAGATCTATTCGGTCTCGGGCGACGTCGAACTGCCCGGCAACTACGAAGTGCCCATGGGGACGCCGTTCTCCAAGCTGCTGGAACTCGCCGGCGGCGTGCGCAAGGGCCGCACGCTCAAGGCGGTGATTCCCGGCGGATCTTCGGCGCCCGTACTGCCAGCTTCCATCATGATGGAATGCACCATGGACTACGACTCCATCGCCAAGGCCGGCTCCATGCTGGGTTCGGGTGCGGTGATCGTGATGGATGACAGCCGCTGCATGGTCGAGTCGCTCAAGCGCCTGTCCTACTTTTACATGCACGAATCCTGTGGCCAGTGCACCCCCTGCCGCGAAGGCACGGGCTGGCTCTGRCGCGTCGTGGACCGCATCCACAACGGCCACGGCAAACAGACCGACATGGAGCTGCTCAACTCGGTGGCCGACAACATCCAGGGTCGCACCATCTGCGCGCTCGGCGATGCCGCGGCCATGCCGGTGCGCGCCATGATCAAGCATTTCCGCCATGAGTTTGAAGCCATGATCAAGACGCCAGCCCACCAGGCTCCAGCATCCCAGGCTTCGGCCGCCGCGCAAGCCTGAGTCCCGGAAAGAAAAAATATGGTTGAAATAGAACTCGACGGCCAGAAGGTGGAAGTGCTCGAAGGCAGCACGGTGATGCATGCGGCTGAAAAAGCTGGCACCTACATTCCGCACTTCTGCTATCACAAGAAACTCAGCATTGCCGCCAATTGCCGCATGTGCCTGGTCGACGTGGAGAAAGCACCCAAGCCCATGCCGGCCTGTGCCACGCCCGTCACTCAGGGCATGATCGTGCGCACCAAGAACGACAAAGCCATCAAGGCCCAAAAGGGCGTGATGGAGTTCCTGCTGATCAACCACCCGCTGGACTGCCCGATCTGCGACCAGGGCGGTGAATGCCAGCTGCAGGACCTGGCCGTCGGTTACGGCGGCAGCGAATCGCGCTACGAAGAAGAAAAGCGCGTCGTCTTCCACAAGGACGTCGGCCCGCTGATCTCCATGCAGGAAATGAGCCGTTGCATCCATTGCACCCGCTGCGTGCGTTTCGGCCAGGAAGTGGCCGGCGTGATGGAACTCGGCATGTCGCATCGCGGCGAGCACGCCGAGATCGAAACCTTCGTCGGCATGTCGGTGGACTCCGAGCTGTCCGGCAACATGATCGACATCTGCCCGGTCGGCGCGCTGACCAGCAAGCCTTTCCGCTACAGCGCCCGCACCTGGGAACTGTCGCGCCGCAAGTCGGTCAGCCCGCACGATTCGACTGGCGCCAACCTGATCGTTCAGGTCAAGAGCAACAAGGTCATGCGTGTCGTGCCCCTGGAGAACGAAGACGTCAACGAATGCTGGATCGCAGACCGCGACCGCTTCTCGTATGAAGCCCTCAACGGCGACGAGCGCCTGACCAGCCCCATGCTCAAGCAGGGCGGCGAATGGAACACCGTCGACTGGCAGACCGCGCTCGAATACGTGGCCAACGGCCTGAAGCAGATCAAGGCTGATCACGGCGCCGGCAGCATCGGCACCCTGGCGAGCCCGCACAGCACCCTCGAAGAGCTTTACCTGGCTGCCTCATTGATGCGCGGCCTCGGCAGCGAGAACATCGATTACCGCCTGCGCAGCGCCGAGTTCACCACGCCGTCGGCCATCCGTTGGCTGGGCACCTCCATCGCCTCGCTGTCGCAGCTTCAGCGCGTGCTGGTGGTCGGCTCCAACCTCCGCAAGGACCATCCGCTGTTCGCGCAGCGCATACGCCAGGCGATCCGAAAGGGTGGGGCGCTGAGCACCATCAATTCCACCGCCGAGCTGGCGGGCGCGGAGGCCTGGGCCATGCCCCTTGCCAACGCGCTGCTGGCCGAGCCTGAAGCCTGGGCCCAGGCCCTTGCCGATGTGGCCGCCGCGATTGCCGCCGACAAGGGCGTCACCGCGCCGGCCGCAGGCAAGGCCACCGACGCGGCCAAGGCCATCGCCAAGTCCCTGCTGGGTGGCGAGCGCAAGGCCATCCTGCTGGGCAATGCCGCGGCACACCACGCCAAGGCCTCCAGCCTGCTGGCGCTCGCCAACTGGATTGGCGCGCAGACCGGCGCCACCGTGGGTTACCTGACAGAGGCTGCCAACACCGTGGGTGCCCAACTGGCCGGCGCCTTGCCGGCAGACAAGGGCCTCAACGCCGGCCAGATGCTGGACGGCCGGCTCAAGGCTGTGATTCTGCTCAACAATGAACCTGAGTTTGACTCGGCCGCAGGCGCCAGGGCCACATCCACGCTCAACGCCGCGCAGATGGTCGTGACGCTGAGCCCCTTCAAGGCCAACATGGGCTTCAGCGACGTATTGCTGCCGATCGCGCCTTTCACTGAAACCCCCGGTACTTTCGTGAATGCCGAAGGCCGCGTGCAAGGTTTCCATGCTGTCGTCAAGCCGCTGGGCGAAACCCGTCCGGCCTGGAAGGTGTTGCGCGTGCTCGCCAACCTGCTGGGCTTGCCTGGTTTTGATTTTGAATCCGCGCAGGACGTGCTCAAGCAGGTTGCCGGTGCCGATGCGGCGCAGCTTCCCGCGGACAAACTCGGCAACGGTACGCAGGCTACCGTCGACCTGTCGGTGGTTTCTGCCCACACGCCAGCCGTGGCCAGCATTTACCAGCTCGATGGGTTGGTCAGGCGCGCCACGTCGCTGCAACTGACCGCGGATGCCCGCCAGGCCGCCGGCCTTGAAGCCAGGCTCGAAGGAGTGGCCGCATGATCGATGGAATCTTCACCTTCGGCCAGGGTTTGATGGGTGGCATCTGGCCAGCTACGGTATGGCCTGTGCTTTGGACGCTCATCAAGATTGTCTGTGTCCTGCTGCCGCTGATGGGCCTCGTGGCCTATCTCACCTTGTGGGAGCGCAAGGCCATCGGCTTCACCCAGATCCGCCTCGGCCCTAACCGCGTCGGGCCTTTCGGCCTGCTGCAGCCGATCGCCGATGCGCTGAAGTTGCTGACCAAGGAAATCATCATCCCCACGGCGGCGAGCAAGGGCCTGTTCGTGCTCGGCCCCATCATGACCATCATGCCGGCCCTGGCCGCATGGGCCGTGATTCCGTTTGGGCCTGAGATCGCGCTGGCCAACATCAATGCCGGCCTGTTGTTCCTGATGGCGATCACCTCGCTGGAGGTCTATGGCGTGATCATCGCGGGCTGGGCTTCCAACTCCAAATACGCCTTCCTCGGCGCCATGCGCGCTTCAGCGCAAATGGTCAGCTATGAAATCGCCATGGGCTTCTGCCTGGTGGTTGTTTTGATGGTGTCCGGTAGTCTCAACATGACCGACATCGTGATGAGCCAGGGCAAGGGCACACTGGCCAGCCACGGGTGGACCTTCCTGTCGTGGAACTGGCTGCCGCTGCTGCCGATCTTCGTCGTCTACTTCATCTCGGGCCTGGCTGAAACCAACCGCCACCCCTTCGACGTTGTCGAAGGCGAGTCCGAGATCGTGGCTGGCCATATGGTCGAATACTCGGGCATGGCTTTCGCGATGTTCTTCCTCGCTGAATACGCCAACATGTGGCTGGTCGCCATCCTGGCCGTGCTGCTGTTCCTGGGCGGCTGGTTGCCTCCGGTCGAAGCGTTGAGCTTCATCCCGGGCTGGATCTGGCTGGGTGCCAAGACCTTTGTGGTGGTGACCATGTTCCTGTGGGTGCGCGCCACCTTCCCGCGCTTTCGTTATGACCAGATCATGCGCCTGGGCTGGAAGATTTTCATTCCCGTGACCCTGGTCTGGCTGGTGGTCGTTGGCGCCTGGATGCAGACGCCTTACAACATCTGGAAGTAGATATGGCCCCCACGCTTTTCACTTCGTGTAATGCGCTGCCCCCCGAGGGGGTGCTGCGCCTGCGGCCCGGCAAAGCCGGTTCCGCGGCCCMTGCTGGGGCAGAGCCTCTCGCGAGCACCCCTTATCTGACTCAGTTGTGCAGGAAATCATCATGAGTGCCGTTGCCTCCATCAAAGACTTTGCGTCGAGCTTCATGCTTACCGAGCTGTTCAAGGGCATGGCCCTGACCGGCAAGTACATGTTCAGCCGCAAGATCACGGTTCAGTTTCCCGAAGAGAAAACCCCGTTGAGCCCGCGTTTTCGCGGCCTGCACGCGTTGCGTCGCTATGAAAACGGCGAAGAGCGCTGCATCGCCTGCAAGCTTTGCGAAGCGGTGTGCCCGGCGTTGGCCATCACCATTGAGTCCGACGTGCGTGAAGACGGTAGCCGCCGCACCTCGCGCTATGACATCGACCTGACCAAATGCATCTTCTGCGGTTTCTGCGAAGAAAGCTGCCCGGTCGACTCCATCGTCGAGACCCACATCTTTGAATACCACGGCGAAAAACGCGGCGACCTGTATTTCACCAAAGAGATGCTGCTGGCCGTGGGCGACCGGTATGAATCCGAAATTGCCGCCAACCGCGCGGCTGATGCCAAGTACCGCTAAACCCGGCTGAACCCATTTCTCCTCAGCTGGCTCAAGAAAGAATCCACCACACATGGACGCTAAAACAGGTCTTTTTTATGTTTTCGCCGCGGTGCTGCTGTTTGCGGCATTCAAGGTGATTACCGCACGCAACCCGGTGCATGCGGCGCTTTACCTTGTGCTGGCGTTCTTTCAGGCTGCCGCCGTCTGGATCCTCCTCAAAGCCGAGTTTCTGGCCATCACGCTGGTGCTGGTCTATGTGGGCGCCGTGATGGTGCTCTTCCTGTTCGTCGTGATGATGCTGGACATCAACATCGACAGTGTCCGCAAGGGCTTCTGGAAGCATTTCCCGCTGGCCGGCTCCGTCGGCGCAATCATTGCACTGGAGATGTCTTATGTGCTGATGGGGGGCTTTCGTGATCCTCCCAAGCTCACTGCCGCCGCAGGCCCGATTGGTGCCCAGGTCTCCAACACCAAGGAGCTCGGCAAGCTGCTGTACTCCGAATACCTCTACCCGCTGGAAGTCGCCGCGGTCATCCTGCTGGTGGCCATCATTGCCGCCATCGCACTGACTTTGCGCGCCCGCAAGGACTCCAAGTACCAGAACCCTTCTGAGCAGATCCGTGTCAAGCGCGCGGATCGCGTAAGCCTGGTGAAGATGAAATCCGTCGTGGCCGCACCAGTGGTTGTCGCGGCCCCCGTAGCCGCCGAGGAGAAAAAGGCATGACGCTCACCCTGGGACATTTTCTTTCGCTGGGTGCGATGCTGTTCGCGCTGTCGGTCATCGGCATCTTCCTGAACCGCAAAAACCTGATCGTGCTGCTGATGGCCATCGAGCTCATGCTGCTGGCCGTCAACATGAATTTTGTGGCCTTCTCGTATTACCTGAACGACATGGCCGGCCAGGTGTTCGTATTCTTCATCCTGACTGTCGCTGCAGCCGAATCGGCCATAGGCCTGGCCATCCTGGTGCTGCTGTTCCGCAACAAGTCCAGCATCAACGTCGACGAACTCAACACGCTCCAGGGCTAAAAACAAGATGAGCCAAACCCTCTCAGCATCAGCCTTGCTGGCCGTTCCGCTGGCACCTCTGGCCGGCGCCCTGGCGGCCGGTATCCTCGGCACCTCCTTCGGCGGCAACTGGATAGGCCGCCGCCTATCGCACAGCCTCACCATCCTCGGCGTGCTGGTGGCCTTCATCATCTCGGCGATGACGCTCAAGAGCGTAGCCGTCGACGGCGCGCGTTTCAACGAGACGCTCTACACCTGGATGAACGTCGGCGGCCTGAAGATGGAAATCGGCTTCCTGGTCGACGGCCTCACGGCCATGATGATGTGCGTGGTGACCTTTGTCTCCCTCATGGTGCACATC
>NZ_JBFUBD010000098.1:0-9713 GCF_056405935.1 Polaromonas sp. P1_E3 | reverse complement strand
AGGAATACCAAAACCGAATACCGAAGAAACAAGGACACGCCATGGCGTGTCCTTGTTGGTATTGATTTGGTATTTCTGACTTGGTACCCGAATTYGGACTTCCCCGTCCTGGCTGGGCCGAGCAGCGCAGACGGAGGCGGAAGGCCGGGCCGCAGTTGTTTGAGCGAAGTGCAACGTAGCGAGTTCTGCGGACCGCCGCCGGAGTCGAGCAGCGCAGGTTGCCCCGCAGCGCAGCGAAGGGGACCCAGACTGCGGGTCGCCTTTTCTTTGGTGACTTTCTTTTGGCGAAGCAAAAGAAAGTTACTTGCCGCCGGGCAACCCCCGGCCAGCTACCCTCAGCAAAGAGCGCATAGCCGGAGCAAGAACCGGCTCGGCTACTGAGCCTTCCGCAAAGTCTCCACCACTGGCGTATTCAAAACCGACCTCAACCCCCACCACCCCGCAGCCAACGCCAGCACCGCACCAGCAAGGCTGCCCATCAGCGGCACCGTCCACGACCCGGTCCAGTTGAAGTCAAACACAAACCGCGCCAGGCCCCAGCCCACCGCCAGCGCAACCACAGACGCCAAAAACCCGGCAAGCAAACCAACCCCCGCCAGCTCAGCCCGCTGCACCTGCCGCAGAAGCGAAGCACGCGCACCCACGGCCCGCATGATGGCGAACTCGCGGGCGCGCTCTTCGCGCGTGGCGGTGATGGCGGCGAACAACACGACCAGGCCTGCGGCCAGGGTGAAGCCGAACAGGAATTCCACCGCGCGTATCACCTGGTCGAGCACGCGCTGCACCTGGGCCAGAGTGCTGCTCATGTCGACATTGGTGATGTTGGGGAATGCCCGGACCAGTGTGTTGTCAAAACTCTGGGCATGCGGCTGGCCGGGCACGGCGGCGGGGGGCTCGGGTGCGCGAAAAGCGCTGATGAAGGACACGGGCACATCGGCTGGGAGCTGCGCCACCGGGTACATCACAAAGAAATTGACGCGCATGGAACCCCAGTCGACCTTGCGCAGGCTGGTGATTTTTGCTTCACTGATCTGGCCACCGATGTCAAAACGCAATGAATCGCCGAGCCTGAGGCCCAGCGTTTTGGCCAGGCCGTCTTCCACGCTCACGGCGTCTTTTTCGCCGCCCGTCCAGCGCCCGCCGGTCACCTGGTTGTGCCCGGGCATCTCGGCGCTGTTGGAAAGATTGAACTCGCGGTCTACCAGGCGTTTGGCGCGGTCGTCTTCAAAGTCGTCGGGCGTGACGGCCTTGCCGTTAACGGCCACCAGGCGGCCGCGGATCATGGGGTACCAATCAAACTTCTTCACCCCGCCGTCGCGCAGCGCTTTCTGGAAAGCCTCGCCCTGCTCCGGCTGCACGTTGATGACAAAACGGTTGGGGGCATCGGGAGGCGTCGCCTTGCGCCAGCTGCTGATGAGGTCGGTGCGCAGCAGCACGAGCAGCATCAGGGCCAGCAGGCCGACTGCCAGGGCGCTGGTCTGCACCACGGCGTACATGGGCCGGGCGGACAGCTGCCGCGTGGCCAGTACCAGCCAGCGCGGGGCGGTGACTTCATTCACGCTGGCGCGCAACAGCTTGACGGCGGCAAAACTGGCCACGGCGAACACCAGCACCGCGCCGGCAAAACCGCCGACCGCAATCAGGCCCAGCTTCAAGTCGCTGCTGGCGGCAACCAGCAAGGCCGCAAAGCCGGCAATGCCCACCCCCAGCACCGCGAGCGACGCGGGTTTGAGGTTGCCGACGTCGCGGCGAATGACGCGCAGCGGCGGCACTTGCGCCAGCTGCAACACGGGCGGCAGGCCAAAAGCCAGCAATAACGTGAGGCCCATGCCCATGCCGAACATGACGGGCCACCAGGTGGCCGCCGGCAACGCCGTTTCGACCAGCCCGGCCAGCAGCAGCACAAAGGCGTAATGCACGGCGAAACCCACCGCCACGCCAAGCGCGCTGGCGAGCATGCCGGCGACGACAAACTCAAAGGTGTAGGCCAGCGCAATGGTGCGCTGGGGCTGGCCCAGCACGCGCAGCATGGCGCAGTCGTCCAGGTGTTTGGCCGCAAAGCCGCGCGCGACGATGGCCACGGCCACGGCGCTCAGCAAGGCGGCCAGCAAGGCCACCAGGTTGAGGAATTTTTCGGCGCGGTCCAGCGTCTGCCGCATCTCGGGGCTGCCCGATTCGAGCGACTCCAGGCGCACGCCGCGAATGCCCGACTCTGCACCGGGTTTCTTGATCTCGTCGGCGGCCCACTTCACATAAGCCTTGACGGCCTTGTCATCACCGGCAACGGCAAAGCGGTAGTTGGTACGGCTGGCGGGCTGGATCAGGTTCGTGGCGGCCACGTCGGCCTGGTTGATCATCACCCGGGGAGAAAAGCTGATGAAGCCGGCGCCGCGGTCGGGCTCCTGCACGATGACGCGGGTGAGCTTGAAGCTGGCGTCGCCCATCAACAGCGTCTGGCCGAGCTTGAGGCCCAGCCCATCGAGCAGCGAGGCATCCGCCCAGGCCGTGCCGCGGGCCGGTACCTCCCGCGTGTCCTGGCCGGGGCCGTCCAGGCTGTCGGCGATCTTCATGCTGCCGCGCAATGGGTAGCCTTCGGGCACGCCCTTGAAAGCCACCAGTTTGCTGGCGCCACCATCCGCGTCGCTGGCGCGGCCCATGGTGGGAAATGTGACAGTGGAGATGGCCTTGAGGCCCAGGGCCTGCGCTTTGGCAATGAAGGCTTCCGGCGTGATGCCGTCGCTGCGGATCACGGCGTCACCGCCGAGCAGCTGGCGTGCATCGCGTTGCAGGCCACCCTTGAGGCGGTCGGCAAAAAAACCGACCGCGGTGAGCGCAGCAACCGCCAGGGTCACGGCGACGATCAGGAGGCGCAACTCGCCGGCGCGCAAGTCACGCAACAGGGTTTTCCAGCCGAGCTTGAGGAAAAGGGTGTTCATGCGCAGACCATAACGCAAAGTCCGCATCCCGGCATCATGGCCGGGCTTTGCAAGGGGTTTAGCGAAAGGTTACGGAGACGTTTTGAAGCCAGGTCCCGCCACCACCGGAGCCTGGGCTGGAACAGGAGCCGAAGCCGGAGCGCCCGGTGAGGCATCCAGCCGCTGCTCCAGCGCACGCAGCACGGGCCCGATGCCGGTTCCGGCCCTGATCTGCGGGTTGGAAAACCCGTCTTCCTTGCCGGCGTCGATCTCACGCTGCTTGATGACCGGAACGGCGCGTGAAAAGGCCTGCTCAAACGAGTGCGTCTTGCGCAGCTGCTCGTCAAACATGGCGCGGCCGAAGAAGGTGAGCTCAGACAGGCGCCCGCAACCATAGGAGGTGTGGGTGGCGTCAGCAGCTGTCATGACCAGGGTGGTGTYGCTGGCCAGGGTGTCGATCCAGCCGCCTGAGTAGCATGCCGATATCGCGATGACGCGGTGGCGGATGCCGGCATTGTCGAGCGCCTCACGCAGCTCGCCGGGAGTGAGGGGCGCCACCTCGAGCGGCCAGTGGGAAGCTGCGAGCCTGAAGTCGCTGGCGCCATGAGACGTCATGTAGACCACCAGCACGTCGTTGTCGCGGTCCATGCGCTGGGCGATGGCGTCGATGGCGCGCTGCAAATTCAAGGTGGTGGCCCAGGGATGGGTTTGCACGGTGCTGGCATGGTTGACCAGGTGCATCACGCGGCCTTCGGCGTCAAAGCGCTCGGCGAGCACACGGCTGACCATGGTGCTTTCGCGCAGGAATACATCTTCCGCGGCATAAGGGGCGAACACCAGGCCATAGACGTCGGTGATACCGCGGCGCTGCGGCGCGATGGCGGCCATCGTCTTTTCCATCAATGCCTGCTGGTGTTCAAAGGTCTGCTGGCTCAACCGCAGGCGGGGCCGGCTGTCCTCGGTGCTGGTCTGGCTCGCATAGTCCACCCCCCAGGTACGCACCTCGAACTGCCAGGCGGACACGCCCGTGGTTGCCAGCAGGACCAGCGCAAATACGGCCGTCCGCCAGGTCCATCCGGCGAAACGCCTGAAGAGGGAAAGGCTCACGCCAAGCGCCCAGGCCGTCATCACCGAGTACAACGCCCAGTAAAACCAGGGCGCAGAAAACACCGCCGCCTTGATCCATCCCTGAGCAATCGCAGCAACCACGCCTTGGGCGAGCAGCACATTGGGCAGCCCTGCCGCCAGCCACAGCGCGAGAAAGGTCGCCACACCGCGAGGCAGTTGGTCGCCGGGAACGGACTCGTCCGCTTCCGGGGCAAGCTCAACTTGGGGAACAGGAAAAGCCCACCACGCCAGGCCAACGCCCAAGCCGATCGTCCACCATGTCGACAACCAGGCCTGCAGGTTAAACACCGCAGGGCCTGCAACTTCCAGCCGCATCAATGCCACTTCCGTGGCTGCGACCAGAATTGCAATGCCCAACACCTGCAGCGGCGTCGGCGTTTTCCCCGCCACGCGGACCGGCAGGAAAAACGCAGCACGGATGCCCTCCTGCATCCATCGCAATGTGTCCAGCCGGCCAGGGGCATCTGGACGGCCGCGGTCCACCGGGCTCAGCAAAGGCTCAGGGATGCCGGGCAGCGTATGTTGAACTTCGGAGTCGTGCATGGCGGCATCATGCCACGGCAGATTCAGGGCTCAGCGCCCACCTTGCGAGGGTTGGGGCCCGCCAGTTCCGGCGCCAGGTGGAGCCGCTGTGCATTGGCGTAACAGACAAAACGCTTGTTGGTGGCACGGCCAATCGCACACAGCCCGACCGTCAGCGCCACCTGGTGGCCCATCTGTGTGATACCGCTGCGCGACACAACAATCGGCACATTCATCTGCGCCGACTTGATGACCATTTCGCTGGTCAGGCGACCGGTCGTATAAAACACCAGGCCTGCCGGGGGCTCCCTCTCTTCACCAGCCGGGGCCGCGGAACTGGCTTTGCCAGGCCGCAGGCGCAGCGCCCCCTCTTCACCAGCCGGGGCCGCGGAACCGGCTTCGCCGGGCCGCAGGCGCAGCGCCCCCTCGGGGGGCAGCGCAGTACGCGAAGCGACAAGCGTGGGGGCCATATTGACCCACATCCAGCCGGCGATGGTGTCGATGGCGTTGTGGCGGCCCACGTCTTCCACGAAGAGCAGCATCTCGGGATCCCCGGCCGTTACCGCAAACAATGCACAGGCATGCACCGAACCAGCGGATTTATAAGTCGTTTCCTTGAGCCGTATGGTGTTGACGAGCGAATACAACTGGGCCTGGGTAATGTGCGCATCTGCGGGCAGCACGATGCCGTCCACCTCGTCCATCAGGCCGCCAAACACACTGCCCTGCCCGCAACCGGTGGTAACTACACGGCGCGAAGTTTTTTCTTCAATGTCGTCAATGCCGTGGCGCGTCTTGACGGCCGCCGCGCCCACGTCCCAGTCGACGGTGATGGACTCGATATCGGCGACGTCCTTGACAAGGCGCTGGTTGCGCAGGTAGCCGAGCACCAGCAGCTCGGGGTGCGCTCCCAGCGTCATGAGCGTGACCAGCTCGCGCTTGTCGACATACACCGTGAGCGCGCGCTCGGCGGGAATGGCGACCTTGTGCGTCTCGCCGTATTCATTGACGGCATCTACTTCGCAGGTCAAGGGCGCCTGGGCGTTGGTCAACCGGGGCAGGCTTTGCAGGCGTGGAAGAGAGGAGGGCAAGGCGGGCATAAGGGAAGACTACAACAAAAAAGCCGGCCCCTTTCGGAGTCGGCTTTTCGAGAAAAAGGAGGTATCGCGGAGGTCAGGACTTCTTGGCAGGGTTGCCGACGGCATCGGGCTGCTTGGTGCTGGGCGGGCTGGTGGCGTTGCCTGCGGGCGAATGCGCGCCAGAGGCCTCAATCGGTTTGGATTCAGGCGGTGTGTAGGCAAACGGTCCCGGGTCGGCACAGGCGGGCGCCGGTGTCGGGGGCTTGGTCTCTTTGCCRGCAGCCTTGGCTGATTTGTAATAGGCGGCGGCCACCTTGTCCTGTGACTTGCACAGCAGGTAGGCGTCCACCTTGCCGGTCCAGGCCGTTTTGGCAGCCGCTTCAGCGGCCTTGGCCTTGGCTTCATCACTGAGCGGCGGCAGTTTGGCCAGGGCCAGGCTGGAAGCGCCAGCCAGAAGGCCGAGCATCAACAGTTTTTTCATGGGATCGGTCCTCACTTTTTATGCCTGGACGGTCTGGCCGGGCGGGGAAGGCTGGCTGCGCTGGGCAGGAATGTTGCCTGCCTTGACATCGTCGTACCAGTACTCGTGGTGCTCTTTCGCCCAGGTTTCATCGACATAACCTGTACGCATGGCCTTGTAAGCGCCCTGCATGCCGATGGTGCCCAGGTAAATGTGGCCGAGGAACATGCACATCATGAGTACGGTGGCCACGGCGTGCACCATGTGCGCCACCTGCATGGTGGAGCGTTCGTAAATCAGGCCGGGCAGCAGTTTGTCGAGCACAAAGCCCGACGAAACCACCACGATGCCGAGGAAGAACACGCCCCCCCAGAAGATGAGTTTTTCACCAGCATTGAAACGGTTCGAAGGCGGCTCTTCGCCGCCCGTGATCAGGCCACCGCCTTTGGCCAGCCAGTGCAGGTCGCCCTTTTGCGGCCAGTTGTCGCGCAGGAAGGTGAAGAACACGATCACCAGAGAGACCGCAAACAAAGGCCCCGCAAAGTTGTGCATGGTCTTCAAGGTCCAGGTCAGCCAGCCAAAAAGCGCGCCGCCAATGACGGGCTGGAGAAAGAATTTTCCGAACGCCATGACCAGGCCGGAAATGGCCAGGATGGAAAACGCAATGGCGTTGGACCAATGCGCCGCCCGCTCAAACGGCGTGAAGCGTTCGATCTTGCGGCCGGTCTCGGCGCCGTGCGTCTTGATGCTGCCCTTGCTGAAGTAAAAAATGGCAATGGCGAGCAGCACGATCAAAAACAGCGAGCCGCCGTACGGGATGATCCAGTTGTTGCGCACCTGGCGCCAGGCTTCGCCGGCGTTGGTCAGGCGCGAGCCGGGGTACTGCACAAAGGGCTGAATCAGGTTGCCGGCTTCGGGCGCTTCGCTCTTGGGCAGGCTGCTGTAGCCGGTCACGCCCTCGCCCACCTGGCGCCACATGGGCGCGTTGTTGCCCGGCTGCACCTTGGCGCGTTCACCGTTGGACTGCTTGGTGTAGTTGGGGTCGGCGCTGGCGTCGGGCTTGACCTCAAAGATGTTCTGCCCCTGGATGCCGCCGGCAGGCGCCGTGGTAGCGGCGGGTGCGGCGGTGGGCGCCGCCCTGGCAGCGCCCTTGGCTTGCGCAGCGGTGGCAGGCTGGGCCGCAGGGGCCTGCGCAGCGGCCAGGCCCGCCAGGGTGATTGCTATGAAAAATATAGCTGGTCGCGCACAATACATAAGGCCTCCGGTCACTATTTCGAGTTACCGATCTTGTTGTACTCGTTCTGGCTGTTCTGCGCGCGGGCCTTCAGCCCCTGCTCCCAGCTGGTCTTGTCGCCGGCTTTCCAGCCGGGCGCCGCAAACTGGGTTTGCACACCCTGGTAGGCCGCGCCGTCGCTTTTGACGCCGCTGCCCAGGGTTTGGGGTTTTTCACCGCAGGCGGACAAGCCCGACAGGGCGGCGATAGAAAGTGTCACTGCAAAAAGGCGCTTCATGATTTGGCTCCTGCGGGTGGTTGGCCGGCCTGTTTGGAACCGTAGGCGGTGCCCCAGCCCCAGACCTCGGCGCCCTTGCCGCGTTGCACCACACGGGTACGGAAGATGTCGGCGACCACATCGCCGTCGCCGGCGAGCAGGGCCTTGGTCGAGCACATTTCGGCGCAAGCCGGCAACTTGCCTTCGGCCAGGCGGTTGCGCCCGTACTTTTCAAACTCGGCCTGGCTGCCGTTGACTTCAGGGCCGCCGGCGCAGAAGGTGCACTTGTCCATCTTGCCGCGCACACCAAAGGTGCCCGAAGCCGGGAATTGCGGCGCGCCGAACGGGCAGGCATATGAGCAGTAGCCGCAGCCGATGCAGATGTCCTTGTCGTGCAGCACCACGCCCTCGTCGGTGCGGTAGAAGCAGTTGACGGGGCAGACCGCCATGCAAGGTGCGTCACTGCAATGCATGCAGGCGACCGAAATGGATTTTTCACCCGGGACGCCGTCGTTGAGCGTCACCACGCGGCGGCGGTTGACTCCCCATGGGACTTCGTTTTCATTTTTACAGGCAGTGACGCAGCCATTGCATTCGATGCAGCGCTCGGCGTCACAGACAAATTTCATTCTTGCCATGGTGGTTCCTTATGCTTTTTCGACGTTGCAAATGGTTGTCTTGGTTTCTTGCATCATCGTCACGCTGTCGTAGCCGTACGTTGTTGCCGTGTTGACCGCCTCGCCGCGTACCACCGGCGCTGCGCCATTCGGGTAGTAGGCCAGCATGTCAGCGCCTTGCCAGCGTCCCGAGAAGTGGAAAGGCATCCACACCGTGTCGGGGCCGACACGCTCGGTCACCATGGCCTGGACATTGAGGCGGGCGCCGGTGGGGCTGTTCAGCCAGACGCGCTCGCCGTTGCGTATGCCGCGGTCGGATGCGGTTTTTGGATTGATTTCGACGAAGGCTTCTTGCTGCAGCTCGGCCAGCCAGGGGTTGGAGCGGGTCTCTTCACCGCCGCCTTCGTATTCGACCAGCCGGCCGGACGTCAGGATGAGGGGGAACTTCTCGCCGACCTTGTCCGCGATGTTCTTCTGCTGGATCGTCTTGTAAAGGGTGGGCATGCGCCAGAAGGCCTTTTTGTCGTCGTGCGTCGGGTACTTGGCCATCAGGTCGGCCCGGGTTCCGTAGAGCGGCTCGCGATGCTGCGGTATGGCATCAGGGAAGTTCCACACCACGGCCCGCGCCTTGGCATTGCCGAACACGTGGCAGCCGTGGACCTTCATGGTGACGCGAATGATGCCGCCCGACGGATCGGTCTTCCAGTTCTTGCCCTCAGCAGCAGCTTTTTCGGCATCTGTCAGGTCGGCCCACCAGCCCAGCTTCTTGAGCAGAACATGGTCGAACTCGGGATAGCCCGTGGTGATTTCGGCACCCTGCGAATACGAACCGTCTTCTGCCAGCAGGTTGACGCCGTCTTTTTCCACGCCGAAGTTGGCGCGGAAGTTACCGCCGCCATCCATCACATGTTTGGAGGTGTCATACAGGTTGGGTGAGCCGGGGTGCTTGAGATCCGGGTTGCCCCAGCAGGGCCATGGCAAGCCAAAGTAGTCGCCGGTCGTGTCGTAGCCGGTGACCTTGTCCTTGCCGCCTTTGGACTTGAGGGTCTTGACGTCGAACAGGTGCATGGTGCGCATATGCGCCTGCAGGCGCTCGGGGCTTTGGCCGGTGTAGCCAATGGTCCAGACGCACTTGTTGATCTCGCGCAGGATGTCGTCCGGCACGGGCTCGTCCATGCCTTTGACCTTCTGCATCTTGTAGTTCTTGGAAAGCTCTTTGGCGAAGCCGAGCTTTTCAGCGAACTGATGCATGATCATGTGGTCGGTGCGGCTCTCCCAGAGCGGCTCGATCACTTTTTCGCGCCACTGCAGGGACCGGTTGGAAGCCGTCACCGAGCCGCTGGTTTCAAACTGCGTGGCGGCCGGCAGCAAATACACCGCGCGTKTGGGGTTGAGGTCTTCAGCCTTGCCCGGCATCGCCGCCATGGCGGCGGTGGCCGACGGATAAGGGTCCACCACCACCAGCAGGTCCAGCATGTCCATGGCCCGCTTCATTTCCAGGC
>NZ_JBFUBD010000097.1:0-9738 GCF_056405935.1 Polaromonas sp. P1_E3 | reverse complement strand
TGTTTTCTTCGGTGCCATCATCGGCACCGTGGTGGCCGTCACGCGGCTGGCCAAGGTGCCGGTACTTTCGCAGTTTGCAACACTGTATGTCAGCTGCATGCGTGGCACGCCGCTGCTGGTGCAGCTCTTCGTCATCTACTTCGGCTTGCCCAGCATCGGTATCCAGTTTGACCCGATCAGCGCGGGCATCCTGGGCCTGAGCCTGAACGTGGGCGCCTACCTGTCTGAAACCATCCGCGGCGCGATCAATGGTGTGGAACACGGCCAGTGGAACGCCGCTCGCAGCCTGGGCCTCACGCAGGCGCAAACCCTGCGCTATGTTGTCGGCCCGCAGGCACTGCGGCTGGCGGTCCCCAGCCTTTCCAACAGCCTGATCAGCCTGATCAAGGACACCTCGCTCGTGTCGGTGATTGCCGTGGGCGAGCTGATGCTGGCGACCAAGGAAGTGATTGCCACCACCTTCCAGCCGTTTCCGCTGTACCTGGCAGCAGCGGGTATTTACTGGGCCATGAGCGCTTCGTTTGAAACCCTGCAAAAGAAGCTTGAAGTGCGCCTGAACCGCAGCTATTTGCGCTAGGGTGATAAGGTGATGAGGGGTAGCGGCCTGTTTGACCGCTTCAGTCGTCGCTGATCAACCCACTTTGCATCGCCTGCTCAGCATTTGCAAAAATCGCCATCGCGGTCAGCATGCGCCTGAAGCCGAGCTTGCGGTAAAACGGCTCCTTTCCAGCCACCGCGTACAGGATGATTTTTTTGTGGCCGCTGGAAAGCTTCACCAGTGCCGCAACCATGTCCTTGCCCATGCCGGAACCCTGGCGGTCCGGTGCCACCGCGATATCGCAGATGTAAGAGCAGTCCTTGCCGTCCGCCACCGCGCGGCCGGCAGCAATCAGCCTGCTGCCCTCATACACAAAGCACTTGAACATGCTGTTGGAAAAGACGACCTGGAGGTCGGCGGGCTTCTTGTCACCCAAAGGAGCAATGCGGTAGAGATTCGAAAGTTCTTCCCAATCCGCAGCGCCCATGCCTTCCGATGAATATTTCCAGTCGAGTGCCAAGGTAATTCCTTTTAGTGTCAGACGGTAAGAACGGGAACGTTCCGCCGCGCGGTTGCGGCGGGTCAGCGCAAGTTTCTTTGGACTATAGCCATCACGTGATAAACCACGGTGACTGCGGACCATTTCAAAACAGGCTGCCCTGCCCCACCGCGCCCGGTGGCCGGAACTGCGTCAAGTCCAGCTCTACGCGCTCGCGGTTAAAACCCAGCCGGCTGGTGGCTTTCTGGAAACGCTGGCGAACCAGGTCGGACCATAGGCCCGAACCTTTCATCCGTGTGGCGAAATTACTGTCGTAATCCTTGCCTCCGCGCATCTCGTGGATATGCGCCATGATGCGCGCTGCGCGCTGCGGGTAATGCAAGCCCAGCCACTCCTTGAAGATGGGCGCAACCTCCCAGGGCAGCCGTATGACGTGGTAGAACGCTGAGCGCGCACCCGCTTCCCAGGCGGCTTCCAGCACCTGTTCAAGGTCTTCCGTCACAAATGGGATGTGCGGCGCCAGGCTTACGCCCACCGGCACACCGCGCTCTGCGAGCGTGCGAATAATGCGCAAACGGCGGTACGGTGCCGCCGCGCGGGGTTCCAGCTTGCGCGCAACCTCGCCATCGAGTGTGGTGATGGTCACGTAGACGGCCGCCAACTTGCGGTCGGCCATGGAACCAATCAAATCAAGATCACGCTCGACGCCGCTGGACTTGGTGACCAGGGAAAAGGGTTGCCCCACTTCCTGCATCAGCTCGATGACGCTACGCGTCAACTTGAGCTCGCGTTCAATGGGCTGGTAGCAGTCAGTAGCCGAGCCGATGTTGATCAGCTTTGGGACGTAGCTGCGCTTGCCCAGGTCGGCGCGCAGCACCTCGGCGATATTTCGCTTGGCAATGAGCCGGGTTTCAAAGTCCAGGCCCGGCGAAAGATTGAGGTAGCTGTGCGTGGGCCGCGCATAACAGTACACGCAACCGTGTTCGCAGCCACGGTAAGGGTTGACCGAATAATCAAAATGGATGTCGGGCGAATCGTTTTTGCTGATGGCGCTGCGCGCGGTTTCAAACGTGACCTGGGTCTCCAGCCGAGGCACGTCGCCCGCCTGGCTTTCTTCCAGCGTTCCCCATCCGTCGTCCCACGCGTCGCGCACATCTTTTTCAAATCGGTGCGGCGTGCGCGTGGCAGTGCCCCGGCCCTTGATGGCATTGATGGGGATGATGGCGTCGGACATGAAAGTGAATGATTGAGGTCACGCAGCATCCATCGAAGTCAGCGACAAATACTGTATATAAATACAGTATATTCAAACAAAAACCCTTTTGCAAATGTCATCAGCAGGTGCCCGCAATAATGGGTTTAAAGCAGGAGATACCCCATGGCACACGTACTGGCAAAACTCACCGGCGCGCCGCTGGCCGCCGTCAGACAGCAGCTGGAAAAAGACGCGGACGAACATGCGAAGCAAGGCATGCAGCTGGAGCACTTGTGGCAAAACACGGATGATGCGGCCGAGGTGTTTTTTCTGTTTCGGGTAAAAGACCTGGCGCATTGCCGGCAACGCATGCAGCAGACGCACGCGAAAGCCCGCGAAGAAAACCCCGGTGTACCGCTACCGGCCCTGACGTTTCTGGAGGATGCCTGAGGCCTCATCCAATGCGAATTGATCGTCCCTTTTCCGTTTTCCCCTTCCTCTTTTTCCTTCCGTTCCACCATGATCCAGCGACCTGAAAACCTTTATGACCGCTACCACGCCCACGTGTATTTCGGGCACGGCACCGTTGAGCAGGCGCGCGCGCTGTGTGAAAAGGCTGGTGCGCTTTTCGGGGTTGCAGTGGGGCGGGTGCATGAACGCGAAGTGGGACCGCACCCGCACTGGAGTTGCCAGCTGGCATTTGACCGCGCCGCGTTCGACAGCGTTATCCCCTGGCTCGAAGAACACCGCGGCGGGCTGGATGTGTTTGTGCATGGGCTGACCGGCGACGACCTGGCCGACCACACCACGCACGCCTCATGGCTGGGTGAGCCTGCCGCGTTGAAGCTGGAAATGTTCAGGCGTTAGCCGGAGGATGAACCGCCGAAACAGTGCGGTGAGTTCAGGGTGATTCGCTATTAATTCGATAGCTGCTTGCGCTCACCCAGAAAGGCTTACGGCCGTTTTTAATGGGTATAAAAGCGGCGCAGCCAGTTCGGCCCGGAAGGCAAGGGCCGCAATTCTACGGACTGGTACAGCACCCAGCCCGCCAGCAGCGACAGCAGAAAAGCCGACAACAGTCCCAGCACATTGGCCACCAGCTGCGCAGGCCAGAAATGGCTCACGATGGCATTGACCAGCAGGCACACAGGAAAGTGGATCAGGAACACGGAATAGGACATGCGCCCCAGCTGCACCAGCCCACGCTGCTGCAGCCAGCGCACCGTCCAGGGGTATGACGCTAGTCCCGTCAGCCCGACCAGCCCGAAGGCAGTGACCAGCGCGACCACAAGCCGCCCCCTGAAATCCAGGGACAGGGCCAGCCCGCCCATGACGGCCAATGTCAGGAGCCAGAAGTTGCGCCGCGCGCCAAGCCGGCTGGAGGCCCAGAAGGCCAGCATGCCCAAGGCATAAGAGCCGCAGAAATAAAGGGCGGTGACATCAAAGGCCGGCCAGCGGTTGAAAAACAGCAGCGATGCCAAAGCGACCAGCAGGATGAGGCTCACGCCCAGGGGTGCGGAAACTGACGTACTTTGTATTGCGTCGCCACTGTGCGGCTGAAACAGGAACCGGCGGGCAAAGGCAAAAATGAGCACAGCCATGGCGTAAAGCTGGAAGTCGATGGCCACGTACCAGACACCGGCAGAAAGCGCGTCCTGCCCCAGCAGGTCCTGCAGCAGCAGGGCATGGGCCAGCAACTGGTGCACTGTGGGAGTCTCCGGCACGGAATGGTGCGCAAACCAGGGCCTGACCATCGCCGCCACCAGCACGCTCACGGCCAGTGCGACCGCATAAGGTTTGACGAGCCGCCAGTAGCGTCGAAAAATCAGGGCGCCGGATGCGCCGAACACGGCCACGCCCTGTGGCGCAAGCGAGGCCGCTGCCAGAAAACCACTCACGACCAAAAACACCTGCACGGCCATGCGGCCGTAGACGTAAAGCCAGTCCATCAGGGCCGGTGCAAACGGATGCACCACGTCCGACATCGGGCCGTAAAAGGCCAGGTGATGCAAAACGATCAGGACGCAGGCCAGCCCTTTGAGGGCATCCATGCCGGGAAAGCGTCGGGTCGCGGTGGTCAAGGCGGGCGTTTCAGGCGCAGCTCAGCTCAGGGGTAGCAATGGCGCTTAAGCGCAGACGCGCTGGCGCGCCTGCTCGTACTCACGCCTGAGCTGGTCCACAAAGGCCGCGGCGCTTTGGACCTTGTTGACAGCGCCAATGCCTTGGCCGCAGCCCCAGATGTCCTTCCAGGCCTTGGACTTGCTGCCCTCGCCGCCGCCGAAGTTCATGGTTTTGACGTCGCCTTCGGGAAGGTTCTCAGGGTCCATGCCGGCAGCACGTATGGATGGCGCGAGGTAGTTTCCGTGCACGCCGGTAAAGAGGCTGCTGTAGACGATGTCGTCGGAGTTGCCGTCAACGATGGCCTGCTTGTAGGCGTCGGCCGCGCGCGCTTCGTCCGTCGCGATGAAGGCCGAGCCGATGTAGGCGAAGTCGGCGCCCATGGCTTGTGCGGCCAGCACCGCGCCGCCGGTGGAGATGGCGCCCGACAGCGCCAGCGGGCCGTCAAACCATTGGCGGATTTCCTGGATCAACGCGAACGGGCTCTTGACGCCCGCGTGGCCGCCCGCACCAGCAGCCACGGCAACCAGGCCGTCGGCACCCTTTTCAATCGCCTTGCGCGCGAACTTGTTGTTGATGATGTCGTGCAACACCACGCCGCCGTAGCTGTGGGCGGCAGCGTTGATGTCTTCACGCGCGCCCAGGCTGGTGATGTAGATGGGCACTTTGTACTTCACGCACATCTCCATGTCGTGCTCTAGCCGGTCGTTGGACTTGTGCACGATCTGGTTGATCGCAAAAGGTGCGGCGGGCTTGTCGGGGTGAGCCTTGTTGTGGGCAGCCAGAGCCTCGGTGATTTCCGCAAGCCATTCATCAAGCTGCGATGCGGGCCTTGCGTTGAGCGCGGGCATGGCACCGACCACGCCGGCCTTGCACTGCGCAATCACCAGTTTCGGGTTGCTGATGATGAAGAGCGGTGAGCCGATGATGGGCAAAGGCAGATTGTTCAGTGCGCCTGGCAGTCTGGACATGGTGGCTCCGTTGTTATTCTGTTGTTCTAAGAAAAACATGCTTCAGCCCTTTATTGACGGGCGCAAGCAGCTATCAAATAAGTAGCAAGTTGTACGGGATCAGAACGCGTCCAGGGCCAGCGCCGTGACGCTCTCCGCACCTTCCACAATGCTGTCGCGCACGCCGGGTACTTTGGTCAGCAGGTGGTCGGCGTAAAAGCGCGCAGTGGTGATCTTTGCCTGCATGAAGGCGGCATCGACACCTTGTTCGATTTGCTCTTGCGCCACCAGCAGCGAACGCGCCATCTGCCAGCCGGCCACCACGTTGCCCGCGAGCGTGAGGTAAGGCACGCTGCCGGCAAACACGGCGTTGGGGCTGGCCTTGGTGTTGCCGGCGACAAAGTCGACCACGTCGATGAACGCTTCACGCGCGGCCTTCAGTCGCTTGGCGACGGCTACCGCGTCGGCACTGCCCTGCTTGAGCAGTTCGCTTTCGGTTTTTTCGATCTGCGCTGCAATCGCCTTGGCCGTCTGACCACCGTCGCGCGAGGTCTTGCGGCCGATCAGGTCGTTGGCCTGGATGGCGGTTGTGCCTTCATAGATCGTCAGGATCTTGGCGTCGCGGTAGTACTGGGCCGCGCCGGTTTCTTCAATAAAGCCCATGCCGCCGTGCACCTGCACGCCCAGCGAGGTAACTTCCAGGCTCATCTCGGTGCTGTAGCCCTTGACCAGCGGCACCATGAATTCGTAAAACGCCTGGTTCTGCTTGCGCACGTCTGCGTCGGGGTGGTGATGGGTCGCATCGTACGCCGCAGCCGCCACGGACGCCATCGCACGGCAGCCCTCAATGTAGGCGCGCATGGTCATCAGCATGCGCTTCACATCAGGATGATGAATGATGGGGGCGCTGGCCTTGATGGAGCCATCGACGGGGCGGCTTTGCACGCGGTCTTTGGAGAACGCCACGGCCTTCTGGTAGGCCCGCTCGGCAATCGCGATGCCCTGCATGCCGACGGCGTAGCGTGCCGAGTTCATCATGATGAACATGTATTCGAGGCCGCGGTTTTCTTCACCGACGATATAGCCCACGGCGCCGCCGTTATCGCCGTACTGCAGCACGGCAGTGGGCGATGCCTTGATGCCCATCTTGTGCTCGATGCTGACGCAGTGCACGTCGTTGCGCGCGCCGAGTGCGCCGTCTTTGCCGACCATGAACTTGGGCACGACAAAGAGGCTGATGCCCTTGACGCCTTCAGGCGCGCCCGTCACGCGGGCGAGAACGAGGTGCACGATGTTCTCGGCCATGTCGTGCTCACCATAGGTGATGAAGATCTTGGTGCCAAAGACTTTGTACGTGCCGTCGGGCTGCGGCTCGGCACGGCTACGCACCATGGCGAGGTCAGAGCCGGCCTGCGGCTCGGTCAGGTTCATGGTGCCTGTCCACTGGCCGCTCACCAGCTTTTCGAGATAGACCGCCTTGAGGTCGTCGGAACCGGCCGTGAGCAGCGCTTCGATGGCACCATCGCTCAGCAGCGGGCACAGGGCAAAGCTCATGTTGGCGGAGTTGAGCATTTCGCCGCAGGCCGCGCCAATGGTCTTGGGTAAACCCTGGCCGCCAAAATCGGCCGGGTGCTGCAGGCCCTGCCACCCGCCTTCAACGTATTGGCGGAAGGCCTCCTTGAAGCCTGGCGTCGTGGTGACTTCGCCATTTTTCCAGCTGGACGGGTTGATGTCTCCGTCGCGGTTCAGCGGCGCCAGAACCCCTTCGTTGAACTTGGCGCACTCTTCAAGCACTGCCTGCGCGGTGTCGAAGCCGGCTTCTTCAAAGCCGGGGATTTGCGCAATTTGTTCGATATTGGCCAGGTGTTTGATGTCAAACAGCATGTCCTTGAGGGGGGCCTTGTATGTCATTTTTTGTCTCCGAAAATTAATTTATTGCGCGGCGAGGGCCATTAAAAGCTGTGCCGCGATGGCCTGCTGCTTGGCCTGTACCAGGCGTCGGGGGCCGTTTGCCACGCGGCCTCTTCTCGCGAATCTACGGCGAGAAATCACGAACTGGAGGTTCCACCAGTTTTTCGGATTTCCGCACGACATAACCGTTGTCCATCAGGGCATTGAGCCAGCCCGCTGCCATCAAGTCCACATGACCCGAATCCGGAGCCGAGGCGTAAAACGCATCCTGAAACTCCAGCATGGGCACGAGCTTCTTGCTGTACAGCGTCACGCGGTAGCGGGTAGAACCCCTGCGGGCTTCATGGCCCTGAGAGGTGACGGTAGAGCCCACCGGAACAAACAGCAGCGTGTTGTAACCCTGGCCGGACCATTCGCCCAGCACGCCCTTGATATTGGAGCGCTGGCCGAACGTGCCTGCGTACTTTGCGGGAACACCGTTGAGTTGCATGAAGTCTGCGGCGTGCCCAACGCTCTGGTTCATCAGGCGGTTGTCGAGAACACCCGAGAGCCTGTAGCCTTTGACCAGATCCGGATTTTGGTTGGCCCACTCGGGGGTCACAAAAACCAGGGCCAAAGACGTCACAGGCTCCTTGATGTCCGACTTGACGCTGACCTGTTCGACTTTGCGGTCAAGCCCCGCGCACGCAGTGAGGAGCAGGCCCGCCAGCATCAAGGCGATGCATGCGCCTGGCCTCATGCCGGATTGGCCCGGTTGCCGCGTCGCATTCACGTCGTGCTGGCCTGAAACCGGATTACAGGGCCGCCACGAGTTCAGGCACAGCCGTGAACAGGTCGGCTTCCAGGCCGTAGTCGGCCACGCTGAAGATCGGCGCTTCAGGGTCTTTGTTAATCGCGACGATGACCTTGCTGTCCTTCATGCCGGCCAGGTGCTGGATCGCGCCGGAAATGCCGGCCGCGATGTAGAGCTGGGGCGCAACGATCTTGCCGGTCTGGCCCACTTGCCAGTCGTTGGGGGCGTAACCTGCATCGACGGCAGCACGCGAAGCGCCCAGGGCCGCGCCCAGCTTGTCGGCCAGAGGCGTCAGCACTTCGTTGAACTTCTCGCTGGAACCCATGGCACGGCCACCGGAGACGATGATCTTGGCTGCCGTCAGCTCGGGACGGTCGCTCTTGGCGATTTCGGAACCGAGGAAGGTCGACTTGCCGCTGTCAGCCACGCCTGCAGGCGTTTCGATGGTTGCGGAGCCACCGGTGGCAGCAGCTGCGTCGAAACCTGTGGTGCGCACGGTGATGACTTTGGTCGCGTCCAGGCTTTGCACGATGGCGATCGCGTTGCCGGCATAAATCGGGCGCTCAAAGGTGTCGGCGGCGTCGACCTTGGTGATGTCGGAAATCTGTCCGACGTCCAGCGTCGCGGCCACGCGAGGGGCGATGTTCTTGCCCGACGCGGTGGCGGGAAACAGGATGTGCGAATAAGCCGAGGCAATGGCTACCACTTGTGCGGCCATGTTCTCGGCCAGGCCGTGGGCGAAATGTTCGCCGTCCACGTGGATGACTTTCGCTACGCCAGCGATGGCGGCAGCAGCCTTGGCGGCGGCTTCGGCGCCCTTGCCGGCCACCAGCACGTGCACGTCGCCGCCGCACTGGGCGGCTGCGGTGACGGTGTTCAGCGTTGCTGGCTTGATGGAGTTGTTGTCGTGTTCTGCGATTACAAGTGCGGTCATTTGAATCAACTCCTTAGATGACTTTGGCTTCGTTCTTGAGCTTGTCCACCAGGGCGGCCACGTCGGCCACCTTGATGCCGGCGCTGCGCTTGGGCGGTTCGCTGACCTTCAGGGTCTTGATGCGCGGCTTGACATCGACGCCGAGGTCTTCGGGCTTGACGTTGTCGAGCTGCTTTTTCTTGGCCTTCATGATGTTGGGCAAGGTGACGTAGCGCGGCTCGTTCAGGCGCAGGTCGGTCGTGATGATGGCCGGCAGCGTGAGCGACAGGGTTTCCAGGCCGCCGTCGACTTCGCGCGTGACCTTGGCGGTGCCGCCTTCGACTTCAACCTTGGAAGCGAAGGTGGCCTGGGGCCAGCCCAGCAGCGCAGCCAGCATCTGGCCGGTCTGGTTGCAGTCGTCGTCAATGGCCTGCTTGCCGAGGATGACGAGCTGGGGCTGTTCTTTTTCGACCAGCGCCTTGAGCAGCTTGGCGACGGCCAGTGGCTGCAGTTCTTCTGCGGTTTCAACCAGAATGGCGCGGTCTGCGCCGATGGCCATGGCGGTGCGCAGGGTTTCCTGGCACTGCAGCACGCCGCAGCTGACGGCGATGACCTCGGTCACCACGCCCTTTTCCTTCAGGCGGGTCGCCTCTTCGACGGCAATCTCGTCAAACGGGTTCATGCTCATCTTGACGTTGGCGATGTCGACACCAGTGCCATCGGATTTGACGCGGACTTTGACGTTGTAGTCCACAACGCGTTTGACGGGAACCAAGACCTTCATGAGAGGACTCCAGAGTTGATGGATTGAGGTATTAAGG
>NZ_JBFUBD010000096.1:0-9746 GCF_056405935.1 Polaromonas sp. P1_E3 | reverse complement strand
GGAAAACCACGACTTGCTGGCCCAGCTTGAAGGCACTGGAAGTGCTGACCTTGTTCCATTCGGCGACGCTGGCGGCGCTCAGGCCGTAGCGTTTGGCAATGGTTGCGACCGACTCGCCCTTGCGGGCCTTGACGGTGGTGCGGCGCGTTACGACTTCCGGGGAGAATGAGACCTGGGCGGTGTCTGCAACGTGGCTGGTGACGTCGTTTTCAACCTTGGCCGAACGTGGCACCAACAGCGTTGAGCCAGCCTTGATCAGCATGCGAGGTGGTATGTTGTTGACGCTGCGCAAGTCCGCTTCGCTCATGCCGGTACGCCGCGCCGCCTCGGCCGCGTTCATGGTGCTGGGGGCCGACCAGGCGGTCCAGCTGGCGTACTGCCCCTGGGTATAGGCTTCGAAGTTGCGCTGGAACACCGTGGCGTTATCCCAGGGCAGAAGGATCTGGGGCGTTCCCGCCGCAATGATGACGGGGCGGTGTGCCGAAGGGTTCAGTGCCTTGAAGTCTTCAATCTTGACGTCGGCAAGGCGCGCTGCCAGGGCTACGTCGATGTCGCGTGTGATCAGCACCTGCTGGAAGTAGGGATGGTTCTCGATCAGCGGCAGTTCGGTACGGAAGGCCTGCGGATTGGCCACAATGTTCTTGACGGCCTGCAGCTTGGGCACGTAGAGCCGGGTTTCCGCCGGCATATTCAGGTCGGTGTAGCTGGTGCCCAGGCCCGCCCTCTGGTTTTTGGCGATGGCGCGACCAACGCTGCCTTCACCCCAGTTGTAGGCAGCCAGCGCCAGGTGCCAGTCGCCGAACATCCCATACAGTTTTTGCAGGTAGTCCAGCGCCGCACGGGTGGACGCCAGCACGTCGCGCCGGTCGTCGCGAAAGGCGTTCTGCTTCAGGTCGAAGTATTTGCCGGTGGCCGGCATGAACTGCCACATGCCGGCGGCCTTGGCGCTGGAAACGGCCTGCGGGTTAAAGGCGCTTTCAATGAACGGCAGCAGGGCCAGTTCCGTCGGCATCTGGCGTCGCTCCAGTTCTTCAACAATGTGAAAAAGGTATTTGCTCGAACGCTCGGTCATGCGCTGGATATAGTCCGGCCGGCTTGCGTACCACTGCTCGCGATCCGTCACCAGCTCGTTTTGCAGGTCGGGCATGGCGAAGCCGCGGCGAATACGGTCCCATAGTTCCTTCGGGGGCTCCGTGGAGGCGATCTGGTGCGAGCCAACCTGACCCGGAGTGATGGCTTGAAGCGGACCACCCGGTACCTGAGGTTTGGCGACCGGCCCTGTTGTGAGAACCGGGTCGCCCGGCATGCCCGGCGGGGACGGAGTGGCGCAGCCCGCCAGCAGTGCAGCGGCAAGCGTAAACGCCAGTGAAAAAATACGGAGGTTGATGGAATCAGGAGACGGGAAAGCGGCAGCGGTTCGGTCGTGTGGCGTCATTTGAATTGGTTTTTCCACTGCCGGATGGCGGCAAATACGGTGGTGTCGTCACGGGCCGACGCATCAAAGTGCCGGGCAGCCGTCATGATAGTAGGTTGGCGGGTCCGCAAGAAGGGATTAATGAGCAATTCCTGGGCCACGGATGTCGGCAAGGTCGGCTTTCCCTGGGCGCGCAGTGCAATGCATTGCGCCTGGTAGGCCGCCAGGTCGGCATTTTCTGGCTCGACAGCCACGGCAAAGCGGAGGTTGCTCAAGGTGTATTCGTGGGTACAGCAGACGACGGTGTTGCCGGGCAATGCGGCCAGTTTGTCCAGCGAGGCCAGCATTTGTGCCGGCGTGCCTTCGAACAGCCGGCCACAGCCGCCGGAAAACAGGGTGTCGCCGCAAAACAGCAGTGGCTTTGCGTTGACCTCGGGCGTGTAAAAAGCGATGTGCCCTGYGGTATGCCCGGGCACGTCGATCACCTCGAAATCAAGGCCAAGGGCGGTGAGGGTGTCGCCACCTTCAAGCGGCGCGTAGGGCTGGGGTATGGATTCAGTGGCCGGGCCGTAAACCTTGGCGCCCCAGGCTTCACGCAGGGCCGCCACGCCGCCCGTGTGGTCTGCATGATGATGGGTGACTAGAATCGACTCCAGTTGCAATGCGTGCTGTTCCAGGGCGCGCTGCACCGGCCCGGCATCTCCCGGGTCCACGACCAGGGCGCGCTTGCCGTCATGCAACAACCAGAGGTAGTTGTCGTCGAAGGCAGGGATGGGAATCAGATACATACAGTGGTTAGAACAAAGTTCTTGATGAGCTCTGAAATTATAGGTTTGACGGACTGGTTGAAGACCCCTCCCGGTGGCTATCTTCTGGACTGGGAACGCACGCATTTCGACCAGGCCGTCAGMGATGTTTTTGGCTACCATGCGCTGCAATTGGGCCTGCCGGAACTCGATGCCCTGCAAGCCAACCGCATGCCGCACAAATGGCTGGCGCTGGACTCCCCGCCGCCGGTGCCGCAAACCGGTAACCCTTCGGCTACGAATACGAGCGGCCACGCCGGCGCAAGTTCCCCCCGTGCCGCACTTGTAGCCGACGCGGCCGCCATTCCATTTCCGGAGAACAGCCTCGACCTGGTGGTATTGCCGCATACGCTGGAGCTCAGCAGGGATCCGCACGCCAGCCTGCGTGAGGTGAGCCGCGTGCTTGTTCCTGAAGGACGGGTGGTTATCAGCGGCTTCAATCCGACCAGCTTGTGGGGTTTGCGCCAGCGCCGCGGCCATATTTACCAGCGCTGGGGGTACGACGACCTGTTCCTGCCCAAAACAGGCGAGTTCATCGGCTACTGGCGCCTTCGCGACTGGCTGAGGTTGCTGGACTTTGAGGTAGAGTCGGGGCGCTTTGGCTGCTACCGGCCGGCGCTGACAAGTCAGGCCTGGCTGGACCGGTTCGAATGGATGGATGCGGCGGGTGAGCGCTGGTGGCCTATTTTTGGCGCTGTCTATTTTGTGGCGGCAGTCAAGCGTGTCCGCGGAGTTCGTTTGCTGGAGCCCGCCTGGAAGGCGCGAAGGGCAACGGCGACTGCCCCTGCCGCAATTGCCAACAGGGAGCCGGTCTCCCGCTCCTCCCGTTCCTCCCGTTCGCAGCCGCCTGCCTGATTTTCTTTAACCACCGGGTGCGCTTGGCGTCCCCGGCAGCACTTGTAACGCATGACCGACACACCCACAGGCTCAACGCCACCAGCACAACAACACGTCGTGATCTACACCGATGGCGCATGCAAGGGAAATCCCGGCCCGGGAGGCTGGGGGGCATTGCTGGCCATGGGGGGTACCGAAAAAGAGCTCTTTGGCGGCGAACTTGGCACCACCAACAACCGCATGGAAATGACGGCTGTCATTGAAGCGCTGGCTGCGCTGAAGCGGCCTTGCAGCGTGACGCTTTACCTGGACAGCGAATACGTGCGCAAAGGCATCACCGAATGGATTCACGGCTGGAAAGCCCGCGGCTGGCGCACTGCCGCCAAGGCACCCGTCAAAAATGTGGACCTCTGGCAGCGCCTGGATGCCCTGGTGGTTTCCAGCGGGCACAAAATCGACTGGCGCTGGGTCAAGGGCCACGCTGGCGATCCGGGCAACGAACGTGCCGACGCCCTGGCCAACAAAGGCGTCGAACGCGCACTGGGCCGGTTGTAACAAGACGGGTTGCGCACCCTAAAATAAGCGCACCATAAGCGTACATAGCATCATGGCCGGCCAGCTTTTTCGGGCTGTTTCGTAAAGCCGTTGTAAAGCTGTCCAAGAGCCCCTACGCCGCCCCTACAAAAGCGGTGCGCCTACCCCCGTGTCCTGCTACATTGGAAGTTTGTTTCGTTTTCTAACAAGTATTCTTCCCCCACTTCTTTCATGGCTTCAAAAGTAATTTATACGGTGGTCGCCATTGCGGGTATCGCCGCGGCTTCGGGCGCTGCCTGGTGGGTGCAGAAACCCAAGGCTAATGACACGGCAGCGGGGCCCGCACCGGCGGCATCCGCGCCCGGCGGCAATGGCGCAGCCGGTGGAAAGCCCCCGACCGTGGAAGCCGCCAAGGTAGAGGTGGCCAGGATCACCGACGGTACACAAGCTGTCGGCAGCCTGCGCTCGCGGCGTGGCGTGGTTTTGCGCCCCGAGGTCAGTGGGCGTATTACCCAGCTTAATTTCACCGACGGCCAGCGCGTGCGCAAAGGGCAGGTTCTGGTGCAGTTTGATGACCAGTTGCCTCTGGCTCAGGTGCAGCAAAGCCAGGCTGAACTCTCCATCGCCCTGGCCAACCAGAAGCGCAACCAGGAGCTGGTGGCACAAAACTTCATCAGCCAGCGCTCGCTGGATGAAAGCGCGGCCAACCTGCAGGTGGCACAGGCCAAGCTGTCCCTGGCCAAGGCCACGGCCGCCCGCCTGAAAATTGTCGCCCCGTTTGACGGCATCGTTGGTATTCGCCAGGTCAATGTGGGCGACTACCTCAAGGACGGCGCCGACATTGTCAATATCGAAGACATCGAAGCAATTTTTGTTGATTTTCGCTTGCCCGAACGGTTCCAGAACAAGGTCAGACGCGGTCAGACGGCCACGCTGGATATTGACGCCTTGCCGGGACGCCAGTACACGGCGCAAATCCAGGCCATCGACCCCCTGATCGACGCCAATGGGCGTTCGGTCGGCGTTCGCGGCTGTGTTGATAACCGGATGCTTCAGCTGAGGCCCGGCATGTTTGCCCGCGTCAATACCGTTTTTGGCTCGCGGGAAAGTGCGCGTGTCATACCCGAAGAGGCCATCATTCCGCAGGGGGGCAGGCAGTTTGTCATCAAACTGCTTGATGGCCCCAATGAACAGACGAAGACCAGTAAACGCGTGGAAGTGAAGGTCGGGCTGCGTACACCGGGCAAGGTGGAAATAGTCGAAGGGCTGGAACCCGGCGAGACGGTGGTCACCACGGGCCAGCAGCGCGTCCAGCGCGACGGAACGCTGGTCACAGTGGTGGACCTGGCGGCTGCGCGCTCCGGCCGTGCCCCTGCAGAGCGGCCCGCGCCCGCCGCACCACGCACCGAAGCGGCTTCTGCAGCACCAGCACCTGCACCTGCAGCCGTTGCGCCGAAAACAGAGGCAGCACCTTCCAAAGCGCCGGTTGCGGCTGCTCCCCTGGCGGGCCCGAACCCGTGCGGCGTGGTGGTTTCCGAGGCTGCACCGGCGCTGGTTCCCACCAAAGGCGCGGCAGCACCCGAGCGCCGTGCGGCTCCGGCGTTGCGCGATCCGGCGTGACGTGCGGCCGGTGCCGACGTGATTCAAGATCGAAGTACACAGTGAAAACAGTGAAGTAACCGCCGCTCATGCAACTCGCTGAAGTCTCCATACGCCGCCCGGTCTTTGCAACCGTGCTGTCGCTGCTTATCGTCCTTGTGGGCGCGGTGAGCTTCAACCGCCTTGCGGTGCGCGAATACCCCAAAATTGATGAGCCCGTGGTGACCGTGAGCGTGCGTTATGCCGGCGCATCTGCGGAGGTCATTGAAACGCAGGTGACCAAGCCGCTCGAAGATTCCATCGCAGGCATTGATGCGGTCGACGTGATCACCTCCATCAGCCGGGCCGACCAGGCGCAGATCAGCGTGCGCTTCAGGCTCGAAAAGGACGCGGATTCCGCCGCCGCAGAGGTCCGCGACAGGACTTCGCGTGTTCGCAACAGGCTGCCGCAGGCGATTGAGGAGCCGGTCATCGCCAAGGTCGAAGCCGATGCTTTCCCTGTGATCCAGATCGCTTTTTCCAGTGAGTCGCTCACACCCCTGCAGATCAACGACCTCGTCAACCGCATCGTCAAGCCCCGCCTGCAAACCGTGACCGGTGTTGCGGATGTCCGTATCTTCGGTGAACGCAAATACGCCATGCGGGTATGGCTGGACACCGACAGGCTCGCCTCTTACCGGCTGACCACGCAGGATGTGGAAGACGCCATTCGCCGCAGCAACCTTGAGCTGCCCGCCGGGCGTATCGAATCCCAGCAGCGCGAGTTCAGCGTGACCTCCCAGACCGATCTGGTCCGGCCGGCCCAGTTCGGGGAAATCGTCATCAAGAACGTGAACGGGTTCACCGTCAAGGTCAAGGATGTCGCCCGTGTGGAAGAGGGCGCCGCGGACGAGCGCACCGCGGTGCGGCTCAATGGCCGGTCTGCCGTGGCAGTCGGCGTGATCCGCCAGGCCACGGCCAATCCGCTGGACTTGTCCACGGGCGTGCGCGAGGTTCTTCCCAAGCTCAAGGCCGACCTCCCACCGGATGTCCTTATCGACATCGCCAACGACAACTCGGTGTTCATTGACCGTTCCGTCAAGAACGTCTACCGCACCATCGCGGAGGCGATCGTGCTGGTGGCGCTGGTCATTTTTGTGTTTTTGCGCACCTTGCGCGCTTCCATCATCCCCATCATTACCATTCCGGTCAGCCTGATCGGAACATTCGGCATGATGGCGCTGGCGGGCTTCACCATCAATACGCTTACCCTGTTGGCCCTGGTGCTCGCTATCGGCCTGGTGGTGGACGATGCGATCGTGATGCTCGAGAACATCTTCCGGCATATCGAGGAGGGCATGGACCCGTTTTCCGCCGGCATCAAGGGTGCGCGGGAAATCGGTTTTGCGGTGGTGACYATGACGGCGACGCTCGTGGCGGTGTATGCGCCTCTGGCTTTCACACCCGGGCGCACGGGCCGCCTTTTTGTCGAGTTTGCCCTGGCGCTGGCCGGCGCGGTGGTGGTGTCGGGTTTTGTCGCCCTGACCCTCACCCCCATGATGTGCACGAAATTGCTCAAGCACAATCCCAAGCCGAACCGCTTCGACCGCTTCATGGAACAGGTGCTGACGCTGGCGTCAGACCGCTACGGTTCGGCCCTGCGCTGGGTGGTTACCACCCGCTACACGCCCGTTGTGCCAGTGACGGGACCTTCGGCAGGGCGTCCCGGCACCGGCGAGCGGCTTAAAGGTTTCGTTCTGCAGGCGCGCTGGATTGTCATTGCGGTCATGCTGATCAGTGCGCTGGCCATCGCACTGGTATTCCCGTCCATGAAGCAGGAGCTGTCCCCGATCGAAGACCGCGGGGTCATCCTGGCCAACGTCAATGCGCCCGACGGCGCCACGCTGGACTACACCAACCGCTATGYCAGGGCCCTCGAAAAAATGGGCGAGCCGTTCAAGGAGTTTGACCGCATTTTTGCCAATGTGGGCAACCCGACGGTCGCGCAGGCCAGCGTGGTCTACCGCACGGTCGACTGGGACGATCGCAAGCGCTCCACCATCGAAATGGCGCGGGAACTCCAGCCCAAATTCAATGCGCTGCCTGGCGTGACGGCTTTCCCCATCACCCCGCCTTCGCTGGGCCAGGGCTTTCGCGAGCGGCCGCTCAATTTTGTGATCCAGACGTCCGACAGCTACCAGAATCTCAACACCGTGGTTCGCCAGATACTGGATGAGATCGCCAAAAATCCCGGCATTGTGTCGCCCGATGTGGACTTGCGCCTGAACAAGCCGGAGCTGCGCATCGAGGTTGAGCGCGACAAGGCCGCCGACCTGGGCGTCAGTGTTGAAGTGGTGGCCAAGGCGATTGAGACGCTGCTGGGCGGGCGCAACGTCACGCGCTACAAACGCGATGCCGAGCAGTACGACGTGATCGTGCAGACCGCGGCCAGCGGCCGCACCACCCCGGACGACATTGACCGCATTTATGTGCGGGGCCGCAACGACGCCATGATTCCGCTCTCTGCGCTGGTCAAGGTGCGCGAAAGCGTGTCCCCCCGCGAACTGAACCACTTCGGGCAGCGCCGTTCGGTGTCCATTACCGCGAGCCTGTCCGGTGACTATTCCCTGGGCGAGGCCTTGCGTTTCATGGACGCTACAGCGGCCAAGGTGCTCAAGACCGGCTACAGCACCGACCTCAATGGCACCTCCCGAGAATTCAAGAACTCCCAAGGCGCGCTGGCCATCGTGTTTGTGCTGGCGCTGGTGTTTATTTTCCTGGTGCTCGCCGCGCAGTTTGAAAGTTTTGTGGATCCCCTGGTCATCATGCTGTCGGTGCCCTTGTCCATGATCGGGGCGTTGCTGGCGCTTAAGTGGAGCGGCGGTTCGCTCAACGTCTATTCGCAGATCGGGCTGATTACCCTGGTGGGGCTGATCACCAAGCACGGCATCCTGATTGTGGAGTTCACCAACCAGTTGCGCGGGCAGGGCATGGAGATGATCGACGCGCTGGTCAAGGCTTCTTCGCAGCGCCTTCGCCCCATCATGATGACGACCGGCGCCATGGTGCTGGGGGCCTTGCCCCTGGCCCTGGCCCACGGGGCCGGCGCAGAAAGCCGCACACAGATCGGCTGGGTGATTGTGGGCGGCATGTCGCTGGGCACCTTGCTCACCGTGTTTGTGGTGCCCACCATGTACACCCTGTTTGCCCGCAAGGCGATCCCCGGCGCCAACAAGACCATTGCCAAAGAGCAGCCCGATGAACACCTTGAGCACCCGGAATATGTGGCGAAATAATCAGAAAGCGCCAGGTTCAAACCGGGGTTGTCGCATGGTGATGAGAAAGCCTGTTTGACCGCATACCCTGCGGGCCAAATCCGTACCCTTGCTTCCTGCCTGGTTTCATTCCTGCTCGCGGCTGCCCATGCGGTGCCTGCGCAAGCCCAGGAGGCGCCCGGTGCCGGTGCATATGGTGTGCAGTTTTTCTGTTCACCGTCGCAGCGGGCGCAGCTCAGCCCCGCCATGTTTCGCTACTTCCAGACGCTCGGCATCCCGGCCCGGCTGGTTCAGGAAACGCTCGACAGTGCCCGTGGGACCCTGACGTATTCCCTGCTGGGTTCGGGCGCGGCCGTGAGCACGCTGTTGCTGGCGCAGCGCCCGGAGCTGGCCATCAAGGACGAGACGGTGCTTGTGCCCGTGAAAAACAGCAAAACACGCAAGCTCAGCACAGTCTCAAAAAAAGAAATCCTGCTGGCCTTGTTGCACCCAGGCCGTTTGACTGAATTCAGGGGAAAGGCCTGCGATGTCCAGGCCCTGGTCGATCATGTGGGCATCCGCCAGAACACCGTCATCTGGGCGGAGGTGCTGGAATGGGGCTGGCCCGAGGGCGGCCCTGCCAGATGGAATTCCCGCTACTGGGTGCATGGCACGCCCAGGCTCCGCACCCCGCTGCATCGGGCCCTCAATGACATGTTTTTTGAGCAGGGCAAATACGAGATAGGCTGCTACGCCGCGACCAAGGTGGTTTTTGCCCAGGGTGCGCTGGATTATTTTCGCCGCGTCAAAGGTGATGCGCGCAGGGCAGACACTGTGGCGCGGCGATTGTTGGCCGACGGTGAGCCGCTGGTTGACCTGGAACCCGGCCGCATGTGGAGCTTTGAAGCCGATTTTGACCCGCTGGAGCTAGAGCGGCCCGGCAAGGTCCTGCGCATGGTGGAAGGCGTTGCCGCAGGCAATTTCGTCCCGGGCGATTGGGCCTACTTCCTGAACACCGACCTGCGCACCAGCCAGAAGACGGGGTACGAAGGCTCGAACGCCATCTACCTGGGCGGCAACCGGTTTGACGACTATTACAACGACAACCAGCACCACTACACCTACCAGGAAAAACTGGGGGAGGTTTACCAGTGGCGCCATGAGGTTTTCAGCCGTCATCGCGACGCCGAAAAAATACAGCCGTTGAGTGCGCAGGATTATGAACGCCTGAGCACCACGCCGGAAAAAGGCGGCTTGCTCATGAGCTTTCGGGTGGTGCCTTATTTCTTTGGCTACGAAGACCTGCCCGCGCTATCAAAGCCC
>NZ_JBFUBD010000095.1:0-9938 GCF_056405935.1 Polaromonas sp. P1_E3 | reverse complement strand
GTCGCAATGCCCTGCACGATGCGCGCGGCGATGATGCCGTTAATGCCATCGGCCAGCAAAAATGTCAGCATGGCACCTGCCTGCAGCAGCAAGGCGGTAAACACCACAGGCCGGCGGCCGATGTGGTCAGACAGCGAACCGGCCACCAGCAGCGAGGCCAGCAGCGCGATCGCGTAAATCGCAAAGGCCACCGTCAGCAGCGCAGGGGAAAAGCCCCACTGCTGCTGGAAGACGACAAACAGCGGCGACGGCGCACTGCCTGCCACGAAGAACGCGAACAACAGGATCGCCAGCAGCGGAAAGGCAGCTGCCGGGGGCAGTTGCCAGCGGGCCGTGGCAGACAGGGACGATGTGGGCAATGAAGGCACGGCAGGAGACTTGGCTGAGGTAGTCATGAAAAACGCTCGACTTTCTTAAAGCGAATTAATTTGCGTTTGCGAATTCTACGCCAACCCAAAAATTAACGCAAACATCGTAGCTTTTAGGCTAAAATCCGCCCTGATGACCACCCCCCAAACGCCCCAGAACAAGCGCCCCGGCGGCCGAAGCGCCCAGGTGCAAACCGTGGTGCGCAAGGCGCTGGAAGAACTGATTGCCCAGGAAGGCCGCGACAAGGTCACCGTTCCGGCGGTAGCCGAGCGCGCCGGCGTGAGCGCCTCCAGCATTTACCGGCGGTGGGGTGACGTGAACGGCCTGCTCGGCGAAACCGCCCAGCAGCGGCTGGACCCGAACCGCCCCCTGCCCGAGACCGGCGATTTGAAAGCCGAACTCACAGCCTGGGCCAAAGAACTGATCAACCACCTCAACAAGCCGGGCAATGCGTCACTGCTCAAAGCGGCGGCCGCGCTGGCGGGATCGGAAGAAACCAACTGCCTGAAAAACCGCCGCAATGAGGCCACCGTGCTGGTGAACCGAGCCAAAGCGCGCGGCGACGCCACACCCACCGTGCAGCAGGTGCTGGACCACATGATGGCCCCCATCATTTACCGTTTGATTTTTGGCGCTGGCGTAGCGCCAGCCCTAGCCGACCAGCTGGCCGACGAGCTGTTCGTATTAGCCAACCCCGTCAGTAAATAAACCGAAAAGCAAGCAGAGGCTGCGGAACCGGCTTCGCCGGGCCGTCAGCCTCGTCCCTGCAAGGGGAAAAGAGGCTACACGCAGTGAGCCTCGATAGGGGTGTGCTTATTCTTTCGTCCCCTGCGAGAGGAAAAGGGACTACACGAAGTGAGTGCCGATAGGGGTGTGCCTATTTTTAGTTGGGCTTGGCGAGGCCTAACTTGTCGATCAGCACTTTTTCGCGCCCAACGGTGTCTTGTGCAAACTTCGTGTAGTCCGCCGAGCTCAGGTAGTTGGGCAGCATGTCGTAGCGGCCCAGCGCCGCGACGTAGCTGGGTTCTTCCATCGCTTTCTTGAAGGCGTCGTGCAGCCGCTTCACCACCTCGCGCGGCGTACCTTTGGGCGCGCCTATGCCGAAGGGCGAGTTCTGCACGATGTCATAGCCCAGCTCTTTCAGCGTGGGCGCATTCGGGAATTTGTCGAGCCGCTTGTCGCCCCAGGTATTGAGCACGCGCAGCTTGCCGGCTTCGACCTGCGGCGCAAAACCGGTACTGTCGGCGCCTGCCATCAGCTGGCCGCTGACGAGCGCCAGCATCAGGTCGGCGCTGCCCTTGTAAGGCACATGCTGCAGTTCGATGCCGGCCTTCTGCGCGATGAGCTCGGTCGTCAGGTGCGGGCTGGTCAGTGTTCCCGTCGAGCCATAGGTTAGCTTGCCGGGGTTGGCTTTGGCATAGGCGACAAAGTCGGCCCAGGTCTTGAACGGGCTGTCGGCCGGCACCACGATGCCGAAGGCGTAGCCGGTCACGTTGATGACGTAGCTGATGTCCTTGACCGGGTCCCAGTTGATCTTGGTGGTGTAGCCCAGGCGGAACACGCCCAGCGGAATCTGCGCCAGCGTGTAGCCGTCGGGCTGCGCGCTTTGCAGCTGCTGGGCCGGCAGCGTGCCGCCCGCACCGGGTTTGTTCTCGACGATCACCGTCTGGCCCAGAATCTTCGAGGCGTTGTCGGCCAGTGAACGCATGGTGATGTCTGTCGGTCCACCCGCCGGGAAGGCGATGACCAGCTTGATCGGCTTGACCGGGAAATTTTGCGCATGGGCTGTCGCACCCCACACGCCGGCGAGTGAAATGGCCAGGGCGGCGGTGATTTGCAGTAAAGGGCGGCGTTGCATCGAGGTTCTCCTGATCCTGAAAATTGGCGGGCGCGAAGCCCACATCATGCGTGCTGCAAGCCGCCACCGCATCAGGGCAACACCTGAAAGGTTGTCACGTCGGTGTCAGCACCTCCTTCAAGCGTTTTAGGCGCTTTAAGCCCCTCAACCATACTGGACAAGCGCAAGCGGCTATCAATTTAGTAGCAAAAATCCACGCACAGCAACCGCCCCCTCCCGCCAAGCAGGGGCCGCGGAACYGGCTTTGCCAGGCCGCAGGCGCCGCCCCCTCGAGGGGGGAACAGGCTACACGAAGTGAGCCTGGACGGGGGTGCTATCTATTCAGTACGCCTTCCAGGGCCTTCCCGGTGTGCGTACCCAGCTTGACGACGGCCTCGGGCGGCGCTGACGCCACCACGCGCCCGCCCGCGTTGCCGCCGTCCGGGCCCAGGTCAATGACCCAGTCGGCTTCGGCAATCACGTCCAGGTCGTGCTCGATCACTACCACGCTGTGGCCGCCGTTGACGAGACGGTGCAGCACGTGGATCAGCTTTTCAACGTCGGCCATGTGCAGGCCCACCGTGGGCTCGTCCAGCACGYACAGCGTGTGCGGCGCTTTCTGGCCACGGCGCGTGATGTCGTCGCGCACCTTGCTGAGTTCGGTTACCAGCTTGATGCGCTGCGCCTCGCCGCCCGACAGCGTCGGTGATGGCTGACCCAGCGTGAGATAGCCCAGCCCCACATCCTTCAGCAGCTGCAGCGGGTGGCTGATATTGGGCATGGAGGCAAAGAAGTCCACCGCCTCGTCCACTTCCATCTTCAGCACGTCACCGATGTTTTTGCCGCGCCAGGTCACCGCCTGGGTTTCGGGGTTGAAGCGCGCGCCGTGGCAGGTTTCGCACAGCACTTTCACGTCGGGCAAAAAGCTCATGCCGATGGTGCGCACGCCCGCGCCTTCGCAGGTCGGGCAACGGCCTTCGCCGGTGTTGAACGAAAAGCGCCCGGCGCTGTAGCCGCGCGCGCGGGCTTCCAGCGTGTCGGCAAAGAGCTTGCGTATCGTGTCCCAGAAGCCGATGTAGGTGGCAGGGCAGGAGCGCGGCGTCTTGCCGATGGGTGTCTGGTCGACTTCGAGCACGCGGTCTACCGCCGCATAGCCCTCAATGCGTTCGCAACCCGTCCAGTCGGGTGTGTTGCCTTTGTCGTCGGCATCGCGGCCCGACTTTGTGGAGCGCTGGATGACGCCGGCGTGCACATTGGTCAGCAGCACATCGCGCGCAAGTGTCGACTTGCCCGAGCCCGAAACGCCCGTGACCGCCACCAGCCGGTACAGCGGCACGGTGACCGACACGTCCTTGAGGTTGTGCAGGTCGGCATTGACCACGGTAAGCCAGGAGGTGAAGGGGCCGGCGGCTTGCGGTGCGGCATTGTGCAACGCACTGGCGCTGGCCGCGGCGGCCTTGAGCGCCGCAGCCTTGAGTGTGGCGGCCCTCTGTTTGCTCACCGGCCTGGCGGTGACGTCGAGGGCCGCTTCTTGCACCTCGGCAACCGGCGCCGTGCCCTTGCGCGTTTCGCGCCGCAGTTGCAGCGGGTGGATCAGGGGGTTGGCTAGGTAGCGGCCCGTCAGAGATTCCGGCACAGCCGAGAGCTGCGCCGCCGTCCCCTGCGCCACCAGCGTGCCGCCGCGTTTGCCCGCGCCGGGGCCGATGTCGATGATGTTGTCGGCGCGGCGAATGGTGTCTTCGTCATGCTCAACCACCACCAGCGTGTTGCCGCGGTCGCTGAGCTTGCCCAGCGCACTCAGCAGTATCTGGTTGTCGCGCGGGTGCAGGCCGATCGTCGGCTCATCAAGCACGTAACAAACGCCCTGCAGGTTGGAACCCAGCTGAGCCGCCAGGCGGATACGCTGCGCCTCACCGCCCGAGAGCGTGGGGGCGCCGCGGTCCAGTGTGAGGTAGCCCAGGCCCACGTCTTCGAGAAATTCGAGCCGGCTCTTGATCTCGGGAATCAGGTCGCGCGCAATGCCGGCCTCGCGGCCCAGCAATGCCAGCTGTTCTACCCAGCGCCGCACGTCGGTCACCGACAGTGCGGCAATGTCGGCAATACCGACGCCCGCAAACTTCACCGCGCGCGCCTTGGCATTGAGGCGTGTGCCTTCACAGGTCGGGCACGCAGTGCCGGCCACGTCTTCCACCTCGGGCTCGGCAAAGCTCTGCTCGCGGCCCTTGTTGTCGTCGTCCATCACCGAGTCGTCGAACACCTTGCGTTGCTCTTTGGTGAGCTTGACACCTGTACCCACGCAGTCAGGGCACCAGCCGTGCTTGCTGTTGTAGCTGAAGAGGCGCGGGTCCAGCTCCGCATACGAGGTGGCGCAAACCGGGCAGGCGCGCTTGGTCGAAAAAGCGATCAGCTTGCCGATGTTTTTGGCACTGGCGCCGGCCATCATCGCGCCGCGCAGGCCGTCGAGCGGGGCCAGCACATGGACCACGCCCTTGCCGTGCTCCAGCGCGGTCGCCAGCGCGGCGCGCAAAGCGGCCTCGTTATCGGGCGACACATGGATGTCGGCGATCGGCAGCTCGACCGTGTGCTCCTTGAAGCGGTCTATGCGCGGAAAACCGGTGGTCGGCAAAAACTCTCCGTCAATGCGCAGGTGCGTGTAGCCGCGCGGGCGCGCCCAGTCGGCCAGCTCGGTGTAGACGCCCTTGCGCGCGATCACCAGCGGGGCCAGCAGGCCGATGTGCTGGCCGCGGTAGGTTTTGATCAGCTGTGCAGCAATACTTTCGGGGCTTTGCGGCATCACGGCCGCGCCGTCCTTGGTGCAATGCTGGATGCCCAGCTTCACATAAAGAAGACGCAGGAAATGCCACACCTCGGTCGTCGTTCCCACGGTGGACTTGCGCCCGCCGCGTGACAGGCGCTGCTCGATCGCCACGGTGGGCGGGATGCCATAGACCGCGTCCACTTCGGGCCGGCCCGCCGGCTGCACGATGCTGCGTGCATAAGCGTTCAGCGATTCAAGGTAGCGACGTTGCCCTTCGTTGAACAAAATGTCAAAGGCCAGCGTGGACTTGCCCGAGCCCGACACGCCGGTCACCACATTGAACTTGCCGCGCGGGATATCGACCGACAGGCTCTTGAGGTTGTTCTCTTTGGCGTTGACGATCTGGATCAGGTTCGAGAAAGCCGGCCGTGTGGCCCAGACCTTGGGGCGCGACTCTTCGACGCCGTGCACCTTGCCCATGGCCTGCTCGTATTCGCGCAGCGCCAGTGCGGTGTGCGAAGTCGGGTGCTGGCGCACCTCCTCCGGCGTACCCTGGGCTACCAGCAGGCCGCCGGCCTCGCCGCCTTCAGGGCCGAGGTCGATGATCCAGTCAGCCGAGCGGATCACGTCGAGGTTGTGCTCAATCACGATCAGTGAGTGGCCGGCTTCGAGCAGCTTGCGCAGCGCACGCATCAGCTTGGCGATGTCGTCAAAGTGCAGGCCGGTCGTCGGCTCGTCAAACAAAAACAGCGTGCCGCGGCCGGGCTGTTTAAGCGCCAGCGCCTGCTTGCTGGCGCTCACGGTCTTGCTGGCGTTGGCCAGGAAGCCCGCAAGCTTGAGCCGCTGCGCCTCGCCACCCGACAGCGTGGGCACGGGCTGGCCCAGCTTCACGTATTCCAGGCCGACATCCACGATAGGCTGCAGCGCACGAACAACCTCGCGGTCTTGCGCAAAAAGGGCAACCGCCTCGCTCACCGTCAGGTCCAGCACGTCCGACACGTTCAGCAGGCGCGGCTTCACGTCGCCGATGGCTTTGCGCTCAATCGTCACTTCGAGGATCTCGGCGCGGTAGCGCTTGCCGTCGCAGTCAGGGCAGCGCAGGTAGACGTCGCTGAGAAACTGCATTTCGACATGCTCAAAGCCCGAGCCCCCGCAGGTCGGGCAGCGGCCGTCGCCGTTGTTGAAGCTGAACTTGGTCGAGGTGTAGCTGCGCTGTTTGGCCAGCGGCGCGAGGGCAAAAAGATCGCGCACCGCGTCCCAGGCGCCCACATAGCTTGCCGGGTTGGAGCGCGCCGTCTTGCCGATGGGCGACTGGTCGACAAACACCACATCGGTCAGGTGGTCGGCGCCCATGAGGCGGTCGTGCAGGCCCGGCGTTTCGGTCGCCTTGCCGAACTGGCGCAGCAGCGCCGGCGCCAGGATGTCCTGCATCAGCGTGGACTTGCCGGAGCCGCTGACGCCGGTGACGCAGACCAGGCGCTGCAGCGGGAAGTCGACCGTCAGGTTTTTCAGGTTGTGGTCGCACGCGCCTTCGAGGATGAGGCGCGGCGTGTTGTCAGTCACCGCGCGCTTGAAGCCCATGCCCACCTGCTTGCGTGAGCCGAGGTAAGCGCCGGTCAGCGTATCGGCGTGTTTGATGTCGTCGGGCGTGCCGTCAAACACGATCTGGCCACCCTTCTCGCCCGGGCCTGGGCCCATGTCGATCAGGCGGTCGGCCGCCAGCATGACGGCCGGGTCGTGCTCGACCACCACCAGCGTGTTGCCGGCATCGCGCAGGCGGTGCATGGCCTGGGTGATGCGGTTCATGTCGCGCGGGTGCAGGCCGATGGAAGGCTCGTCCAGCACGAACAACGTGTTGACGAGTGAGGTGCCCAGCGCGGTCGTAAGGTTGATGCGCTGCACCTCACCGCCCGAGAGCGTGCGGCTTTGCCGGTCGAGTGTGAGGTAGCCAATGCCGACATCGCACAGGTATTTGACGCGCGTGCGGATTTCCTCGAACAGGGACTTCAGTGCCTGCAACTCGGCGTCGTCACCCATCACGTCAAGCGAAAGCCCGTCGAAGAACTGCCGCAGCCGGTCAATCGGCAGGCGCATCAGGTCGTGCAGCGCCAGGCCCGGCAGGGCCTCGAGCTGTTCGCGGCTCCAGTGCACACCCACCGGCATGAAACGCTGGCTGGGCGGCAGCACCGCATCGGCGGCCTCCTTCGACCCCAGGCGCCAGAGCAGCGATTCGAGCTTGAGCCGCGCGCCGCCGCAGGTTTCGCATTGCGTGTAGCTGCGGTATTTGGACAGGAGCACACGGATGTGCATCTTGTAGGCCTTGCTTTCGAGGTATTCGAAGAAACGCTTGATGCCGTACCACTGCTTGTTCCAGTTGCCGTCCTTGTAGCCCGGCATGCCGTTGATGACCCATCCCTGTTGCGCGGGCGTGAGCTTGTACCAGGGCGTGTCGCGCGGGATACCGGCCGCCTCGGCGTGGCGCAGCAGGTCGTCCTGCGCTTCTTTCCAGGCGGGGGTCTGGATGGTCTTGATGGCGCCGGCACGCAGGGTGAGCTTGTCGTTGGGAATCACCAGGCCGTAATCAACGCCGATGACGCGGCCGAAGCCGCGGCAGGTTTCGCAGGCGCCCATGGCCGAGTTGAAAGAAAACAGCGAGGGCGTGGGGTTGGTGTAGCGCAGGTCGCTGTCCGGACAGTGCAGGCCTGTTGAGAACCGCCACATCACATCGGGCTGGCCATCTTTACTGGCCCCCACGCTTTTCACTTCGTGTAATGCGCTGCCCCCCGAGGGGGCTGGCTCGGCTTGGGGCGGCCCGGCGCTGTCGCCTTCCGCATGCTGCACATAGATGTTCAGCCGCCCGCCACGCTTGAGCGCGGTTTCAATGGCCTCCATGACCCGTGCTTTTTCCACCGCATGGGTGCGAAAGCGGTCGGCCACCACGTCGAGCAATTTGTGCGGGCCGGCCGGCGTGGCGACATCGCGCTGGGCGTGCACGCGCGTGAAGCCGCTGACTGACAGCCACTGCTCAACCTGCTCGGCACTGGTGTTGCCGGGCAGCTCGACCGGGAAGGTCAGCACCACGCGCGGGTCGCCGTCTTTGGTGCGCGCCATCAGCTCGGCATAAATCGATTCGGGCGTGTCGTGGCGCACGTTCTGCGCAGTCTGCTTGTCAAAAAGCTGCGCGGCGCGCGCGTAGAGCAGCTTCAGGTGGTCGTTGAGCTCCGTCATGGTGCCCACAGTGGAGCGCGAACTGCGCACCGGGTTGGTCTGGTCGATGGCGATGGCGGGCGGCACGCCTTCCACCTTGTCGACGGCCGGCTTGTCCATGCGGTCCAGGAACTGCCGCGCATAGGCCGAGAACGTCTCGACATAACGGCGCTGGCCTTCGGCGAAAAGCGTGTCGAACACCAGGGAGGATTTGCCTGAGCCGCTGGGACCGGTAACGACCGTCATCTCGCCGGTGCGGATATCCAGATCGAGGTTTTTGAGGTTGTGCTGGCGCGCACCGCGGATGCGGATGGTTCCCTGGGACATGAGTGCGGTCTTTCCTGAAGAGGTCAAACATTCTAGACAGGGGCACCGGCTGTGCAGGATGTAGGGGTTAATGTCCTTTTTGCACACTTTTAGCTTCACCAATTAGGGCGGCTTCTGGTTTTCCTGATCGCATTTTTTGCGGTTTCATGTTTCACTTCTGGACACTTCCCCCTCACTCGCATGGAATCACACATGAACCACATCAAAAAGATCAGTAGATGGTGCGCAGCCATCGCGATGGTCGCCGTCACACAGGCCGGTCACGCGCAGCTCCTCGTCGGGCAAACCGCGGGCTTCACCGGCCCCGTGGGCGCCGGTGTCAAGGAAACCACCGATGGCGCCAGGCTGTATATCGACGCCGTCAATGCCAAGGGCGGCGTGGGCGGACAAAAGATAGAGCTGGTCTCGCTCGACGACAAATTCGATCCCAAGCTGGCTGTGGAAAACGCACGCAAGCTGATTGAAGAACAAAACGTGCTGGCGCTGTTCCTGACCCGCGGCACACCCCACACCGAAGCCATCATTCCGCTGCTTGACAAGAACGGCGTTCCGCTGGTTGGTCCTTCTACCGGCGCCATGGTGCTGCACCAGCCGGTCAAAAAGCATGTGTTCAACGTGCGCGCCACCTACCAGCGCGAGGCCGAGAAGGCAGTTACCCACCTCCACTCCATGGGCATCACGCGCATCGGCATCGTGTATGCCGACGACAGCTTCGGCGCAGACGGGGTGACGGGCGCGCAAAAAGGACTGACCACCGCCAAGCTGCAACCCGCCGTGCTCGAAAAATTCGACCGCGCCAAGCCCGACTTCGGGCCCATTGCCCCCAAGATTTACCAGTCCAATGCGCAGGCCGTCATCATGGTGGCGTCAGGGCAAGCTGTCGTCGACGGCGTCAAGGCTTTCCGCGCGGCCGGTTCCACGGCGCAGATCGTGACGCTGTCCAACAATGCGTCAGGCGGTTTTGTGAAAAGCCTGGGTGACAATGCCCGCGGCGTGATCGTGACGCAGGTGTTCCCGTATGAACGGTCCATCGCCTTCCCCATGGTGAAGGAGGCCCAGGAGCTGGCCAAAGCCAAGGGGCAAGCCGACGTGAGTCCCGCAATGCTCGAAGGTTTTGCGGCGGCCAAGGTGCTGGTAGAGGGCCTGCGCCGAGCCGGCGCCAAACCGACGCGCGAAAAACTCCAGACTGCCCTGGAAGGCATGCGCAAGATCGATATCGGCGGGCTGGAAGTGAGCTACAGCCCGGAGGACCACACAGGGCTGGATTTTGCCGATCTGTCCATCATCGGCACCGACGGAAAGTTCAAGCGCTAGTCTGGTACCGGGGCCGGAAGGCACAGGCACGGTTCCCATAAAAAACGCCCGGCATGTCCGGGCGTTTTGCTTGATGCGTTTTTGCTTGACGTCTTTTTTTCCTGATAGGGGTCAGCCGTACAGGGC
>NZ_JBFUBD010000094.1:0-9973 GCF_056405935.1 Polaromonas sp. P1_E3 | reverse complement strand
GTTTTCTGGGCATGGTCGAAGTTGCGACCGCTGGATCCTGCAAGCACTGATGACCCAACAAGCGATCCGAAAGCTGGGGGACGGCGCGGCGCAAAGTCCCAATAGACCTTGCCACTTTCTGGCTGCCGCTTGCCTCAAACGTTGGGCCCTGGAGCTATGCCGCTGCAGCGGGTAGACGCTTGGAATTGCAAAGAAGGGTTGGCTMAGGGGTTAGTCGTTCAGCACCAGCGTTTTGCGCTGGTACGGGCTTTACGAGCGCCACTGCCCGTCAGGGTTGCGCGGCTCAGGCTGTCACTGGGGAACGATGGTCAAACACAACTGAATCGGCTGTTTGGGCTGGGTTCGTCCATATTGAGAAGGCCGGTTTCCTCACTGTCCGCCTAGAATCGGCGTGCGGGGTTTGSTCCCTTTTTATCGACCTGAGTGAAACTSAAAATGGGCAATAAGTCYTTTAATWACAAGCACTTGGCTGRKTTTTYWRYGGCCAGGTTATACCGCAGGSGCGATGYTATRCCGCAGAYCTTGCGGTATACATTATGTTAGGGCGCACCAAATGCCTCTCTTCTGTGCACGTCTTCTTGTTGTCTGCCTTGTCGACAATGGCAAACCTAAGAAGCGGAACATCTGTGACTATCCATTCATACTGCTAGAGGCAACTGATCACCACAGTGCGCTCGTCAGAGCGATCGAGCTTGGAAAGAAGCAGGAAACGAAGTACAAGAATTCGAAGCAACAGACGGTCCGCTGGGCCTTTGTTAAGGTTGAACAAATCACTCTGCTCGAAGACCCCTTGGATGGGCAAGAAGTCGGTTCTCTCCTCGATGTGCTGAAAACTGAGGAACCAATTGCCTTTAGCAAGCGGTTCAATCCCAAAAGATCAACACCGGTTCTCTCGTGATAGTGCGCCCTAACCCTTCCTTCAAGCGGCCCTGCCTATGGCAGGCCGCTTAAGTCAAACGTTAGAAGGCAGATTTCCTCAGACGATTAGGCGTAAAAAAAACCGGCAGCTGCCGGTTCGTTAGATATTTTGTCGTGTGCGGTCTGCGGTAACTGGTGCATCGAGGGTTCGAATCCCTCCGTTTTCGCCAGATTGACGCAACCGCTCAACTCCACTCCGACAACCGCCCCGACACCAATCTGAAACGCCGCCCGCATCGCGAGGCCAGCGTTTCATCGTGCGTGACCAGCACAAAGGCTGTGCCGAAGTCGCGTGCCAATTGCAGCATCAGTTCAAACACGCCGTCAGCGGTTGATCGATCCAGATTCCCTGTCGGCTCATCAGCCAGCACGCACGCTGGTTGCGTGACAAGCGCACGCGCAATCGCCACACGCTGGCGCTCACCGCCTGAGAGTTCTGCGGGACGGTGGTGGATTCGGTCTTGCAGGCCCACAGCCGCCAGCATCTTCGTGGCGACCCGTGCGCATTCCGCAGGCGACTCGCGGCGGATCCACAAGGGCATGGCGACATTGTCGAGTGCGCTGAACTCGGGCAGCAGATGGTGGAACTGGTAGACAAACCCGAGGTGCTTGTTGCGCAGGTCGCCTTGCTGTTGGGGTGACAGCGACGACAGGGTTTGGCCTTTGAGTTCGACCTGCCCGCTGGTGGGTGCATCAAGTCCGCCCATCAGGTGCAGCAGCGTGCTTTTGCCGGAGCCTGAGGCGCCGACGATGGCGAGGGTTTCTCCGGCGTGGACCTGCAGGTCTACGCCGTGGAGGACGGTCAGGTCTATCAAGCCTTCGTGGAAGCGTTTGGTGAGGGCGCTGGCTTTGAGCACCACCTCGCCGTTCGCGTTGGCGCTTTGCAGGGTTGCAGCCATATCGTTTTTCAGTTCACTCATAGCGCAGGGCCTCCGCCGGGTTGACGCGGCTGGCGCGCCAGCTGGGGTAGATAGTGGCGAGGAAGGCCAACACCAGGGAGATGACGACGATCGGCATGATGTCGGCGTATTGCGGTTCACTGGGCATGCGGCTGATGAGGTAAATATCCTTGGGCAAGAAGCTGGCGTTGAGCGCGCGCTCAATCGCCGGCACGATGACGTCGATGTTGAAGGCAATGCCCAGGCCGAGCAACAGGCCCGAGAGCGTGCCGATCACGCCGACCAGCGCGCCCTGCACCATGAAGATCTTCATGATGCTTTTCGGGCTGGCGCCCAGCGTGCGCAGGATGGCGATGTCGGCGCGCTTGTCGGTCACCGTCATCACCAGCGTGCTGACGAGGTTGAAGGCTGCCACCGCCACGATGAGCGTGAGGATGATGAACATCATGCGTTTTTCAAGCTGCACGGCGGCAAACCAGGTCTTGTTCTGGCGTGTCCAGTCGCGGATCAGCAAGTCACCGCTCAGGCTTCTTGACAGTTCAAACGCGACCTCGCGCGCCTGGTGCAGGTCTTTGAGCTTGATGCGGATGCCGGTGGGGCCTTCGAGGCGGAAGATCCGCGCCGCGTCGTCCTGGTGCATCATGACCAGGGCCGAGTCGTACTCAAAATGGCCGGAGTCAAACGTGCCTACCACCGTCATCTGCTTGAGGCGCGGCACCAMGCCCGCCGGGGTGATCTGGCCGCTGGGCGCAATCAGCGTGACGCTGTCGCCCTCGCGCACGCCCATGGCGCGGGCCAGCTCGCCGCCCAGCACCACACCGAATTCACCGGGGATTAATTTGGCCAATGTGGAGCCAGACGTCACGGCGAGGTCGGTGACCTGGCCTTCAAGCGCCGGGTCAATACCGCGCACGACGGTGCCCTTCATGTCCTCGCCGCGCGCCAGCAGGGCTTGCGCGGCAATGAAGGTGGCGGCGCCCGTGACCTGCGGGTTGGCCTTGATTTCAGCCAGCGTCTTTTGCGGGTTGGGCAAAGCGGCACCGTTGGGTGCGAAGACTTCGATGTGCGAGATCACGCCCAGCATGCGGTCGCGCACTTCTTTCTGGAAGCCGTTCATCACGCTGAGCACGATGATCAGCGCGGCCACACCGAGCGCAATGCCCAGCATGGACACGCCAGAAATAAAAGAGATAAAGCCGTTGCGCCGGGTGGCTCGGCCGGCGCGGGTGTAGCGCCAGCCCACTATCAGCTCATAAGGAATTTGCATACTCAACCTGGTAGTCGTTGCGGGCCAAAGGCGGCCCGCCCGAACGGATTCTTATACGGTGCGATTTAAGCGCCAAATTTGAAGGCCAATTGTGGCATCCCGGACAATAGGCCCATGTCAGCCAATTCCCCCACTCCTTTCACAGGGCCGCACCTGCTGCTTCCCTTTGCGGCCTGCAGTGCGGAAGCCTGGCTGCCCACCATGAAGGCGCTGCCGGCGCATGGCACGCGCAACCTCACGCAGCTGCTCAAGGGCATGAAGTCAGTGCACACTGATACGGCAGATGCACACGCACTGTCGCCGCCGCACGAGCGGGCCCTGGCCCTGACGCTGGGCCTTGCCACTGTGGATACGCCTGACGGGCTGATTCCCTGGGCGGCGGTGGATGCGGCGCAGCACCTTCAAGCCGGGCCAGACAAAGCCTGGGCCTGGGTAACGCCCTGCCACTGGGCCATGGGGCGCGAGCACGCCACGATGACGGACCCGGCTGCGCTGGGCCTGGATGAAGCCGAATCCCACGCGCTGCTGGCAGCCATGCAGCCTTACTTTGAAACTGACGGCATCACCTTGCACCATGTGCCCGCACTGGGGCCGCAGCGCTGGCTGGCCGAAGGCGAGCTGTTTCGCACCTTGCCCACCGCCTCACTCGACCGCGTGATGGGCCGCAATGTAGACCCGTGGTTGCCTGGGGGGAAAACCGAGGCCAAGGGCAGTACCGCCCGAAAAATGAAGCTGCTGCAAAACGAAATGCAGATGCTGCTGTACACCCACCCGCTGAATGACGAGCGCGCAGCGCGGGGGCAACTTCCGGTCAATTCGTTCTGGCTGAGCGGCACCGGCGCCCTGCCCGACGGGTATGAACCTGCCAGCCAGGCTCCAGCCGTGCCGCGCAGCCTGGCGCAAGCCGTCTTTGCTGACGACTGGCAAGCCTATGCCCAGGCCTGGGCTGCGCTGGATGCGGGCGAGATCGCGCAGTTGCTGGCCCGCCAGCGTGCAGGCGAGGCCGCGCGGCTGACGCTGTGCGGCGAGCGCGGCTGGCAGACGTTTGAGACGCAAAAAACCGGATTTTTGGCCAAAATTTCAAGCCTTTTGATGCCGCAGCCCTTATGGTACGGGCGCGACCAGCTATAAAAAAGATAGTAAACACACATGAAAATACAGGTACGTGACGTGCCCCCGCGCAGCGTCTGGGCGCTGCAGCAAGCCGGCATTCACCCGCTGCTGGCGCAGCTGTATGCCGCGCGCGGCGTGAATGCGGCGGACGAGCTGGATGACGGCCTGGCCCGGCTGCTGCCGCCGGTTTCGCTGCACGGCGTGCAACAGGCGGCGCAGCTGCTGGCCGACGCGATGGCCGCCGGCAAAAAGATCTGCGTGGTGGCCGACTACGACTGTGACGGCGCCACCGCGTGTGCCGTGGCGCTGCGCGGCCTCAAGCTGCTGGGCGCGCAGCATGTCAGCTACCTGGTGCCCGACCGCGTCACCGACGGCTACGGGCTCACGCCGCCGATTGCCGAGCGCGTGAAAGCCGCCGGCGCCGACGTGCTGGTGACGGTGGACAACGGCATCGCCAGCATCGACGGCGTGGCACGTGCGCGTGCCCTGGGCATGCAGGTGCTGGTGACGGACCACCACCTGCCCGCGCTGAAAGACGGTGAAGTGGTGCTGCCCGAGGCCGACGTGATCGTCAACCCGAACCAGCCCATCTGCACGTTTGAAAGCAAATCAATCGCCGGCGTGGGCGTGATGTTTTATGTGCTGCTGGCGTTGCGAGCCGAGTTGCGTGCGCGTGGTGCGTTTGACGCCGCCACACAACCGAAACTGGATGCACTGCTGCCGCTGGTCGCGCTGGGCACGGTGGCCGACGTAGTGAAGCTGGACGCCAACAACCGCAGGCTGGTGGCGCAGGGCCTCAAGCGCATACGCATGGGCCACCTGCCCGCAGGCCTGGCGAGTTTGTTCAAGGCGGCGGGCCGGCAGACGCTGGTGGCCACCACCTTTGACTTTGCCTTTGCGCTGGGTCCGCGCATCAATGCGGCAGGCCGGCTCAGCGACATGACGCTGGGCATCGAATGCCTGCTGACCGACGACGCGGCGCGCGGCGACGAGCTGGCGCAGATGCTCGACGGCATCAACCGCGAGCGCCGCGACATTGAAGCCGGCATGCGCGAACAGGCGCAGCTGGCGGCCGACGCGATGATTGACGAAGACGAGGAGCCGCCGCCGGCGATTGCGATTTTTGATCCGGAGTTTCATGAAGGCGTGGTCGGCATCGTGGCCTCACGCATCAAGGACAGGCTGCACCGCCCGACCTTCGTGTTTGCCGCCAGCCAGGCTGACGGCAAGGAACACGAGCTCAAGGGCTCGGGCCGCTCAATCCCCGGGTTTCATCTGCGCGACGCGCTGGACCTGGTCGCCAAGCGCCACCCTGGCGTGCTGCTGCGCTTTGGCGGCCACGCCATGGCGGCCGGCTGCACCATTGCCGAAGAGCATTTTGAAGTCTTTGAAAGCGCGCTGCAGCAGGTGGCGCACGAATGGCTGGACGCCGCCACGCTGACGCGCCGCATGGACACCGACGGCCCGCTGCCGGCCGAATACCGCCGCACCGACGTGGTCGACACGCTGCACAGGGAAGTCTGGGGCCAGGGGTTTGCGGCGCCCACCTTCAGCGAAGTGGTGGAGGTCGTGTCGCAGCGGCTGGTGGGTGAAAAGCACCTGGCGCTCAAGCTCAAGCACCAGGGCCAGCCGGTCGACGGCATCTGGTTCGGCCACACCGAATCGCTGCCCGCGCGGGTCAAGCTGGCCTTTAGGCTGGACGCGGACGAATGGCAGGGCGTGAAACGGGTGCGGTTTCTGGTGGAAGCGGCTGAACTCTGACGATCCTGCCACCTAAATTTCAAGTGAAATCGAGGCTCTGACCAATAGGGACGTGCGCCAGCAGCTCCTGAATTCATAGCAAACCAGGCTTTATCGGATGACCGGAAACGGTCTCAATCTTTACTCCAAATGAGAGCAATTCTCATTTAAGATGGGTTTGCCCCCTCCTTCGGCTGCGGATCGCCGGGTGTGGAGTGGGGACAACTTCATCTTATGGAGCCCCGACATGCCAGGACCCTGTACCTCTCTGCCCGGCCTTGACCGTGAACACCGCGCCCTGCTGGCCCAATACGGCGAGATCCAGAAGCGCTGCAGCACGGTGATTGCCGCGCAAGCTGCGGAAATCTCGCGCCTGCAATCCCAGGCGGTGCGCCTGCGTGCGGCGGCGATGGTGCGGGAGACCGCGCTGGCCTGGGAGCGTGAAGACCGCCAGGCCGTGGAGGCGGCCATCCCCGGCCTGCCCAAAMGGCTGACGCTGGCGCGCCGGGTGGAGTGGCTGATGGGCCGTGTCCATGATTTGCAGGGTTTGGTGCGGGAACGCCTGGGCCGGCCAAAAACCGCGGCAGCACCGCAGGCCGCCGCAGCGTTGGCGGCGGCTTTGTCCGCTTCGCAAGCGGCACCCGCGCTGCATGAGAAATCGGTGCTGTGCGTCGGCCAGCAAGGTGCCGGCACCACCGCTGCCCGGCGCGTGGTTGAAATGGCCGGCGGGCACTTTTTGCACCACGCGGGCGACGACCTGCAGGACACCGCCGCCCTTGAGGCCAGCCTGGTCGCCGCCGACCTGGTGATCTGCCAGACCGGCTGCGTGAGCCACGACGCCTACTGGCGTGTGCAGGACCACTGCCGGCGCACCGGCAAGGAATGCGTGCTGGTCGGCCAGCCGCAGGCCCTGCAGTTTGTGCGCAGCAGGCAGGCGCCCGGCCTGCCAGTCACGCCAGAAACCCGAAATAGCAGGTCAAAAACGGCTGCAGCCCTTTAAGGACGAGCGCAAGCAGCTATCGAATTAATAGCGCGCTCAGCAAGCTCTGCGGGCATCACTGCAGTGCAAACTCTCCGCCGCGCGCAATCGCGCKCTGGTAGGCGGGCCGGGCGTGGATGCGTGCCAGGAAATCCATCAACCTGGGCCGGCTCTCGTTGAGCCCGCCGCGCGCGGCCGCTGCCTCCAGCGGAAAGCTCATCTGGATGTCTGCGCCGCTGAACCTGCCGCCGGCAAACCAGTCGCTCTGGCCCAGTGACATTTCAAGGAAGTCCAGGTGTTGCCGCAGTTGCGGCTCAATAAACGTCTTCTTGACCTTGCCGGCGATGGCGCGGGCAATCGGCTTGACGAAAAACGGCATGGGCGAGCTTTCCACCTTGTCGAACACCAGCTTGAGGAGCAGCGGCGGCATGGCCGAGCCTTCAGCGTAGTGCAGCCAATAGGTGTAGCGCAGGTGCGCCGGCGTGCCGGCCTCGGGCGCCAGGCGGCCGGCGCCGTAGCGCGCCACGAGATATTCAATGATGGCGCCGGACTCGGCCAGCGCGAACTCACCGTCTGTGATCACCGGCGACTTGCCCAGCGGGTGCACTGCGCGCAGTGAAGGCGGCGCCAGCATGGTTTTGGGGTCGCGCTGGTAGCGCTGGATCTCATAGGGCAGGCCCATCTCTTCCATCAGCCAGAGGATGCGCTGCGAGCGGGAATTGTTGAGGTGGTGCAGGGTGATCAAGGGCGGCTCCATAAGGCGGATGCGCAGATGGTAGGCCATGGACGGCCGGGTTCATGCGCCGGTGGCGACAGGCAGAAAACCTGAAAAGGGGTCACACCCCCATCTGACTTCTGGGAATTCCAGGAACTTCTGGTTACAGCATGCACCAGCATGGCAGGTGGGCACGGCATCTGCAGCACCAGAACCATGCATTTTGTACACAATCTGCGTCATAGATCGCATACAAAGCTGGCACAAGCCTTGCACAGAAGGTTGGCATGAACGCCTTTGCCAGCCCGCCCCCCGCCGCCATTGAAGCCATTGCGCTGACCAAACGGTACGCGCAGCAAGACAAACCGGCGGTCGACGGCATCAACCTGCGCATTGCCAGCGGCAGTTACTGCTGCCTGCTCGGGCCTTCGGGTTGCGGCAAAAGCACGACGCTGCGCATGATGGCGGGGCATGAATCCGTGACCAGCGGCGACATCCTGCTGGAAAACCGCAACATCACCGACCTGCCGGCCGCCGGCCGCGGCACGGCCATGATGTTTCAGAGCTTCGCGCTGTTTCCACATCTTTCGGCGCTCGACAACGTGGCCTTCAGCCTGAAGATGAAAGGCGTGGACAAGGCCGCACGCCGCCAGCAGGCCAAAGACCTGCTGGAGCGCGTGGCCATGGGCCACCTGGCAGAACGCAAGCCGGCGGAGCTTTCAGGCGGGCAGCAGCAGCGCGTGGCGCTGGCGCGCGCGCTGATCACGCAGCCGCGTGTGCTGTTGCTCGATGAGCCGCTGTCGGCGCTCGACCCCTTCCTGCGCATCCAGATGCGTGCCGAGCTGCGGCGCTGGCAAAAGGAACTGGGGCTCACCTTTATTCACGTCACGCACTCGCAGGAAGAGGCCATGGCGCTGGCCGACACCATGGTGGTGATGAACCACGGGCTGATCGAACAGGTCGGATCACCGCACGAAATCTACAACCGCCCCGCGAGTGAGTTTGTGGCGCGCTTCATGGGCGGGCACAACGTGCTGGACACCCCCGCCGGCAAGATAGGCGTGCGCACCGACCACATGCAGATTACCCCGGCCGGCCAGGCCGCGCCCGACGCAGCGCACAACCGGCGCGCCGTGGTGACCGATGTCGAATACCAGGGCCCGTATGTGCTGCTGGGCCTGCAAAACCCGGGCGTATCGCCCACGGCCCACACCACCGCCGAGCTGTCGGTGATGGTGCCGGAGGCCATGTTTGCGGCCCGGCCTTATGCGCCGGGTGACAGCGTGCAGCTGTCATGGGCGCCCGAGGCGGCGCACACGCTGCAGGCGGCCCTGCCTGCCTGACCCCAATAGAACGCAGAAGCACAGAGTTTTCACCCGTCCCTTCGCAAGAAGATTTTTACCCAAGCCACCAGGAGTTTTTCACCATGTCCGACGCTCTTCCTGATCAAAAAGACACCGCCACCGACACCGACACCTCTGTGGGCGGCGTGCCGCGCCGCGCTTTGCTCAAGGGCACGGCCGGTATCCTGGCCACGGGCCTGTTCCCCGCCGTGCACGCGCAGGAAAAAATCGTGCTGCGCTACCTGGGTACCGCGGTGAACCAGGACAAGGCCATTGCCGAAAAGTTCAAAGCCGACACCGGCATCACCATTCAGTACGTAGCTGTGACCACCGACGACGTGACCAAACGCGCCGTGACCGCGCCCAACAGCTTTGACCTGATCGACACCGAGTATTTCTCGCTCAAGAAAATCGTGCCCACCGGCAACCTGAAGGGCATCGACACCAAGCGCATCAAGAACGCCGACAAGATCACCACGCTCTTCACCACCGGCACGGTGGCAGGCAAGGCCGTGGGCGACCAGGGCACCGCGCCCAAGAAGGTGATTTACCTCGAAGGCGAAAAAAGCAAGGTCTTCGCCAAGAGCCCGACGCAGTTCATGTCGCTCATTCCCACGGTGTACAACGCCGACACGCTGGGCATCCGCCCCGATTTGATCAAGCGCCCCATCAGCTCCTGGGCCGAGTTGCTGAACCCCGAGTTCAAGGGCAAAGCGGCCATCCTGAACATTCCGTCGATCGGCATCATGGACGCCGCCATGGTGGTCGAAGCCAAGGGCATCTACAAATACCCCGACAAGGGCAACATGACCAAGAAGGAGATCGACCTCACGATCGCCACCTTGATCGAGGCCAAGAAGGCCGGCCAGTTCCGCGCGCTGTGGAAAGACTTCAACGAGTCCGTCAACCTGATGGCCTCGGGCGAAGTGGTGATCCAGTCGATGTGGAGCCCGGCCGTGACGGCCGTGCGCACCAAGGGGATCGCCTGCAACTTCCAGC
>NZ_JBFUBD010000093.1:0-10106 GCF_056405935.1 Polaromonas sp. P1_E3 | reverse complement strand
GCACCAGTTCGTGCGAGATGCGGCCCATGTTGTAGTGCTTTTTGACGGTGCCAGTGCCGTCAGGGTGCACGGTGACTTCCGGCAGGTGGCCGTAGTGATAAGGGTTGGCCTTGGTTTCGTCGCCGTAGACGTTCTTGCTGAACTTCCTGAACTGCGAGCTCTCGGCGGCAAACGGTGCGTCGGGTTCGTACTCTTCACTGGAGAGATGGGTGTTCCACGGCGACAGGCTGGCGCCGCAGGTGATCCACAGGCCGTGCGCCCTGGACATGTCCACGTTGTAGTACTTCACGAGGCTGAGCTTGCCGGTCGATGGGTCCTGGTCCAGCGTGAGCACGGCGATGGGTGAAGGCAGGTTGCCGTAGGCGTCGGCGCCGGCCTGGTCGCGCGTGGTGTATTCAAACTGCACCACGGCAAACACTGCTTTGCCTTTGACGCCCGGTACGCTGGCATTGGCCAGGCCCAGCAGCGAGGTGCCATCGGGCCCGTCCGAGAAGATCTGGCGCTCCTTGCCGGGCACCGAACGGTCGATGATGGGCCGGTTGTTGATGTCCACATAGCCGCCGGCCAGGATCGTGCCGCCTTTGCCGTCTGGCACCATGTCGCCGGTCACAAAGAAAGGCTGGTAGGCGAGCCTGTAGCTCTGCGTGCTGTTGTCCTTGAGCTGCACCTGCAGGCTGGAGCCGACGGTGGTGGTGGCCATGGCCGCCGCGTTGGCAAGCGTTGGGGCAGCCATGGAAGTGAAACTGGAAGACAGGTAATTGCCCGCTGCGGCGGGGCCGCTACCGGTGGCGCAACCCGACAGCAGGGTGCTGGAAGCCAGGGCTCCCAGCGGCAGCATGGGTGCGGTGGCCAGGAACTTCAGGGCGGTGCGGCGGGACGGGAGGGCGGGGGTGGCCAGGTCGGACATTGTTATGGGTTCCAGTGTTTCAGGTGGGGAGAGAATCGCGGAGCCGCGGCCTAGTTCACGCTCCGGCGGAGGGGCGTGGTCGTGCTGCGCTGCGGGAATCTTAGGAAGCTTGTGTGACAGTTTCTTGAAACCGAACTGCCACAGAAGGCCCCGGCCAGCGAAGGCGCCCGTGGATTAACCACGCATGGGGTACTTGAATATCAAGGGGCGCGCCGCAAGCTGGACGGATGCGGGCCAAAATCGGCCAGCGCAGAACAACCCTAAAGGCCGACCCCATGACCACCCAACTCAAGATTGATTTTGTGTCCGACGTTTCCTGCCCCTGGTGCGTGATCGGACTGAAGGCGCTGGACCAGGCGCTGGACCGGGTGGGCGGCGACATCCAGGCGGAGCTGCATTTCCAGCCCTTTGAGCTCAACCCCAAGATGGCGCCAGAAGGCCAGGAAATTACCGAGCACATCACCGAAAAATACGGCATCACACCCGCGCAGGCCCAGGCCAACCGCGAGAACATCCGCGTGCGCGGTGCACAGCTCGGCTTCAAGTTCAGCATGGCCGACGAACCCGGTGGCGGGCGCAGCCGCATCTACAACACCTTCGATGCGCACCGTTTGCTGCACTGGGCCGAGCTTGAAGGCGCGGACAAGCAGAAGGCGCTGAAGGAACTGCTGTTCAAGCGCTATTTCACCGACGGCCAGAGCCCCGCCTCGCAGGAAGTTCTGGCCAAAGCGGCTGCCGAGGCCGGCCTGGATGAAGCCCGGGCGCGGGAGGTACTGGCTTCCGATGAATACGCACGTGAGGTTCGCGAGCGCGAGCAGTTCTACCTGACGCAAGGGATCCACTCGGTGCCCGCCGTCATCATCAATGACCGCCACCTGATCTCCGGGGGGCAGCCTGTGGAAGTGTTTGAGCAGGCCTTGCGGCAGATTGCTGCGGGCGGTTAAAGGTTATGGGTCCGGCTGAAACCTGAATCAGCCAAATAAAGAAAGGGACGCCTGCAAGGCGTCCCTTTCTTTTTTAGGATGCAGATGGTTTATTTCTGCTGCTTGGTGGAAGAAGACGACCCGGACGACAAGCCGCTGCTGCTGCCTGAGCTGCCTTGGGCGCTTGAGCCCGAATTGCCGGAGTTGCCGCTACTGCTTAAGCTGCCAGCCTGCGAACCGGAGCCGAAAGACTCGGAGTTCTGGTTGCGTGAAGAGCTGTCCGCACTGCCGTAAGTCGAGCTCAAGCCGGAGCCGGAAGAACCCGTTGAGCCATAGCTGCTTTCAGAACCGGAACCTGAGCCCCGGCTGCCCTGCGACCCCTGTGAACCTTGCGAAGAGCGTTTGCTGCGYCAGCTGTTGAACTCGTCGGAGAACTTGCCGTAGCGCTCCTTGCGCCAGTCGTCATAGTCCTGGTCCAGGTTGCGCAGCTGTTCGCTGCGCCACTGGTGGTAGTCGGGGTCCCAGTGGCCTCCGTGGCTGCCCTGGCCGCTGTGCTGCCCGTACTGGCTGCCCGACTGGCCGTATCCGCTACCGCCGTATGAGCCGGACTGCCCGCCACCGTGTTGGCCGGACTGGCCCCAGCCGCCTGATTGCCCGCCATAAGATCCGCCTCCGCGGCCCTGGTCATAGCCGTACTGGCCACCCGAGCTGGAACCGTAGCCGCGGTTGCCGCCGTAGTCCTGGCCGCCGCCAAAATCGTTCTGGCTGCCATAGCCCTGGCCGCCGCCATAGTTGCCATAGTTGCCATAGCCCTGACTGCCGCCGTAGCCACCCCTGCTTGCGTACCCCTGGTTACCGCCGCCGTAGCCGCCTTGGTTCCCTTGACTGCCGTAGGTCTGGCCACCACCGCCATAACCCTGGCCGCCTCCCTGGACGCCCTGGTAGTCCGACCCGCCGGCGCCGCGTCCGTAGGAAGAGGCGTTATCCGCCCCGTAACCGCCGCCGTAGCCGCTGCTGAAACCGCCGCCATAATTTCCATAACCCCCGTATTGCTGCGAACCGGGCTGGCTGAATTGCTCTTGCTGGCCGCTGCGCCCACCACGGTCGGAGCCGTAGTCGCGGCTGCCGTAGCCGCCTTGTTGCTGGTCTTCACCGCCGCGCCAATCCCTGCGGCCCTGGTCTTCATAGTCACGTGAACGCATATCGAGCTCCTTTTAAAAACAGATTTCAAAGTACGGATTTCTCTTCCTGGCTCCTCTGGAAACAGGAACACAGGTCTTGATTTAGCGGCGGCAGCGGTGCGCGATTTGTCAGACCTGCGCCAAGTCGGTGTAGGACAAACCAAGCACCCCCGCGCTGCCGCGGCCTGCGCAGCAAGACCCCCGACTGCGTTGAAATGGGTGTCGTCGCCGGCGGATGGATGCCTGCACTTTTCAAGGAGAACCCATGCCTTACGAACTTCATTACTGGCCCAGCATTCAGGGGCGCGGCGAATTTGCGCGGCTGGCGCTGGAGGCCGCGGGGGCCGACTACGTGGACGTTGCGCGCGGCTGCGAGGAAGACGGCCAGGGCATACCCGCCATGACACATTTCATGGAAAGCGGCGGTGTGCAGCATCCGCCCTTCGCGCCGCCATTCCTGGTGGATGGCAAGACCATCGTCGGGCAGTCGGCTGCCATCCTGCTCTACCTGGGCCCGCGCCTGGGCCTGGTCGGGAAAAGCGAAACGGCCCGCCTCTGGACCCACCAGATCCAGCTGACGATCGCCGACGTCGTGGCCGAGGCGCATGACTCACATCATCCGGTGGGGACGGGCCTCTATTACGAAGACCAGAAGAAGGAAGCACTCAGGCGCGCGAAAGAGTTCAGGACGGCGCGCATCAAAAAATTCCTGGCCTGGTTTGAAACAGTGCTCGAGCGAAACCCACGCGGCAGCACGCACCTGGTGGGTGGCCGGCTCAGCTATGCCGACCTGTCCCTGTTCCAGCTGGTGGAGGGGCTGCTGTACGCGTTTCCAAAGGCCACCCGCCGCGCCCTGAAAAACGTGCCGCACGTTGCGGCCCTGCACGGCAGCGTGGCTCAGCACCGGCGCGTGGCAGCCTACCTCGCGAGCGAGCGGCGCATTCCTTTCAATGAGGACGGCATCTTCCGCCGCTATCCGGAGCTCGACGGCTGAGCCATGCCTTTGCGGGGGCAACGCGGCCAGCTTCGACGCTCCTGTTTTGATAGCTGCTCGCGCTTGTCCAGAAAGGATGAGCGGCTGATCAATGCCGGTTTTTGTGGTGCGTCAGCAGCGCAAACGTGCGCGGCTTTCTCCTACAACAGCGGCTGTGCTTGCCTGACCGCACGCAAAACCGCCGGGTTGCACCATCAATTTACGTGTCCGGCAATCACCTGCCTTCAACGTGGCAGCTGGGCAATTTTCAACTCTCAACAAGGAGCACACCATGGCAAAAGAACAGCACGACCAGAATCTTGACCCGATCAGCAAGGAGCCGGGAGCCCACCCCATCGGAACCGGATTGGGCGCTGCGGCCGGCGGCATTGCCGCGGGTGCAGCCGCAGGAACGGTTGCCGGGCCGGTGGGCGCGGTAGTCGGCGGTGTTGCGGGCGCTGTGGCGGGTGGCCTCGGCGGCAAGGAAGCAGCCGAAGCGCTGGATCCCACGGCAGAAGAAGCTTACTGGAGGGACAACTACACCCGTGAGCCGTATTACGAAAACAGCCGCTCGTTTGACGACTACGCCCCTGCTTATCGCCTTGGTTTTCTCAGCCGGAACCGTTCCGCCGGAACGTTTGAGGAAAGGGAAAGCGACCTGCAATCGCAGTGGGACAGCTATAAGGAGCGGTCAACACTGAGCTGGCCGCAAGCCAGGTCTGCCAGCCGCGCGGCTTGGGACCGGGCCGGCAGGTACCAGCGCGGCGGTGTGGCCGGCACAGGCGCCGGTGGCGGGAGCGACACCCCCGCCAGAACCGTCGCAGCGGCGTCGGTTGACAACGATGAAGACGTCATTGAAGTGCTGAACGACCTGCTGGAGTCATGCCGCGACGGTGAATACGGCTTCCGTGAATGTGCTGAACACGCCAAGGCGCAGGACCTGAAAACCATCCTGCTGCGCCATGCCGACGAATGCCGTGCCGGCGGGCTGGAGCTGCAGACGCTGATACGCCAGCTGGGCGGCAAACCCGACGACGGCGGGTCCGTCAGCGGCGCATTGCATCGCGGCTGGGTCTCGGTGCGGGCCACACTGAGCGGCTACAGCGACCAGGCAGTGCTCAACGAATGCGAACGCGGGGAAGACGCGGCGGTCGCACGCTACCGCAAGGCACTCAAGGCCAACCTGCCATCGTCCATCCGTGCGGTGGTGGAGCGCCAGGCCCAGGGCGCGCAGCGTAACCATGATCAGATCAAGGCATTGCGAGACACATTGAAGGCCAACTGATCGGCAATCCGCAAGTCATTTGTTTTTTGCCGGCACTCGAGGCTCGGCAAACCAGGGGGCGGCGTCAGCTGCCCCTTTTTTTTGAGGCTGCTGACGCGGCGCCGGCAGGACTAGTTGGTCAACCTGCCCGCGCAATCTACCTGCGCATCCAGCTGTTGTCCATTGCGCGAATAGTCCGCGTCGGTGACCTTGCATCCCGAGCGCAGTTCTATGGCCCGCAACAAGGCAGAGCGGGCTGAGGGACTGGAGATGGCATTGCTGCCCGCCGGCGATGGCGCGATGGCCGTCCAGGTGCCCGCCGTCAATTGGCTGATGAGGTAGGTCTGTCCTTCGACGCTGACGGGGTGTGAGGGAGGCTCAGCCGCGCGAGGGCCGGCACACCCGCCAAGGCAGAGGACGGCGCAAGCACACAGGCCGGCAACTCCAGCCTGATGCGTACCGGACCAGCCCCTCATGTGAAGCGACCGTTCGGGCTCGTATGGCCTGCCGCAATGGAAGGCGTAGCGGCCGTGGTTTCAGCCTTGGGCTCGGGTACTTTGGGTGGCGCTTTGGGCGCCTTGCTATCAGGGCATCCCGAGAGGAAAAAGAGGGTTGCCAGGACAAAGGGAAGTTGCGTTTTCATGGGTTGTCTCCAGGCGCGTTCTTCAGCGCTACCTGAATAATAGGATGCGTGTGGCCGCGGGGCCACTCCTGGACCGCAAGTCGCGGCGAACACCTACATCCGGCGCGAAAGAGAGCTCGGCACCCCCATGCGCTGCAGCGCTTCGCTGAGGCTCCGCGCGGGGCCCTGGCCGCCAGGGACTTCGCATTGCTGCTGCGAAGGCAAGCGGGAGGAAGGACGCCGCGCCGAAAGTGCCGGCGATTGCGAAGCGGGCGGTACTGGATGGAACCGGTTTTCCGGCCGTGTTTCGGTTGATGCCTTGCTTTGCAACTCCGCCGCCAATCGCCGGCCTTCAGTCTGGAGGTAAAGCGTCAGGTCCATTTCATCGAGCTGCTGCATGGTGCATTTCCGGTGCTTGATATTCCGCAAAAAAATGGAGGCACAGGCCTCCATTTCATGACTGAACTACTTTCATAGCCGATCAGCTGTTGCTGCGGCCTTGCTGCTTGCTRCTGCCCGGGTTGCCGGAGCTCGCATCGCCCCTGTCACCCTGGTTGCGTGATTGTTGGGCACTGCCGTGCTGGTCTTGCCGCCCCGACTGGCTGCCGCCCTGATTGAGCTGGGCGTCGCTGGCCTTGTTGGCGTTCTGCCTGTCTTGCTGGCCGGGCTGGTTCTGGTTGCGCTGGCCTTGCTGTTGCTGCTCGTTCTGCGTGTTTTGCGACTGATTTTTCTTCGGATCGTTCTGGTTGGGTACCATGACTTTCTCCTTCAAAACGGGTTGGAATAAATGGGCTGATGCAGAGTTGCTGCCACAATTTCAATGTAATCCCCGGGCCTTCAGCACCCTGTCGGGCCACCGGCATTCGACCTGTAGGAACGGGACCACACGCTGCACAGTTGCCGGGGCGCTTTCGTGTTACTTCGCTGCCGGTGACGGCTTGAAACCCAGTTGCCTCATCGCAGYGGTCAGGCCGTTGCGTGAGGCTTCGTAGGCATCCCAGGGCTGGTTTCCCATGGCCAGGCGTCCCCCCAGGGTTTGCGCGGTCCAGTGGGCGCCGCTGGTCAGCGAGGCCAGTTCATCCCAATCGACAGGGACGGACACGCCGAGGCCCGGCCGGGCACGCACTGACCACGCCGAGACGGTGGTGGCGCCAAATCCATTGCGCAGGTAATCCGGAAAAATCTTGCCGACACGGTTTTTGGGACCACTCTTGGCGGCAAAGCGCTGGGGGATCACGGCAGCCAGATGCATCACGATGGCATGCGAAAAATCCTTCACGGTGTCGAAATCGTATTGCCGCTTGAGCGGCACCACCACGTGCAGGCCCTTGCCGCCGCTGGTTTTGAGGAAGCTCGCGAGCTTGAGTTCGTCAAGGAAGGCGCGCACCAGCTGCGCGGCCTCCTGAACCTGCGGCCAGGCGACGCCTTCACCTGGGTCCAGGTCAAAGGTCATGCGGTCCGGCTTGTTGATCGCGCGCGTCGTGGCGTTCCAGGTATGGAACTCGATCACATTTACCTGCGTAGCCGCCAGCAGGACGGCCGGGGAGGGGATTTCCAGCAGTGGGTCATGGTCCGGATCCAGCGCGGGGTCCAGCAGCTTGATGCCCGGGATCGACGTGGCTTCAGCGTGCTTCTGGAAAAACAGCTGTCCTGCGATGCCCGAGGGCGCGCGCACCAGTGAGGTCGGCCTGGCCTTGAGGTGCGGCATCATCAGCGCCGCCACCAGCGCGTAGTGCTCCACCATGTTTTGCTTGGTGAAGCCGGTGCTGCTGTCGATCACCCGGTTGGCGTGCGTGACCCGCAGGGACTTCAGTGCTGCGGGGGGCTTGGCCGGTATTTTTTCAGGTGTTTTAAGGCTTCCCCTGGCGCTGGGTTTTTCGGCGGAGGTTTTCTTGGCAGGGTTCACGGTGGTGCCTTTCTTGCCGCGCTCAAGGACGGCGGGCTTTTCACGGAAGATGTTGGTCGCAGGTTTGTCTGTGCGCAGGCCCTGGAACACCGAGTGCCGGATATGGCCGCCATGGGTCCATTCGCCAAAGGCTACTTCGGCCAGCAAAACAGGCTTGACCCACTGGCCCTTGAAGCCGGCGGGCAATGCGCTAAACGGGCTGCGATCGGCGTGGATTTTCTGCAGCCGTGCCTTGAGGTCGTTGAGTGTTTCGTCGTTAAAGCCGGTACCGACGTTGCCGGCGTACAAAAGCGCGCCTTCGTCATCATGCACGCCCAGCATCAACGCACCCAGGCCGGCGCGCGAACCCTTGGGCGCGGTGTAGCCGCCAATCACGAATTCCTGGCGCAACTGGGTCTTGAGTTTGATCCAGTCCGGTGAGCGGCGCGAGACATAGGCCGAGTCCACGCGCTTGCCGATCACGCCCTCCAGCCCGACCCGCCGGGCCGACTCTAGCAAGTCCTGCGGGGCGTCCTCAAACGCATCGCTGAAGTGAATGCTTTCCTGCGGGTTGCGGGTGATCAACGCGCAAAGGACTTCCCGGCGCTGGCCCAGCGGCAACTGGCGCAGGTCCAGCCCGTCAAAATAGGGAAGGTCAAACACGTAGTAGACGATGCGGGCCGTGCTGGCGTGGTCAAACGCGTTTTGCAGGGCGCCGAAGTCGGGCACGCCGCGATCATTCATCACGACGATTTCGCCGTCTACCCAGCCCGACGAAATTTCCAGCGCAGCCACAGCCTTCGCCAGTTTGGGCAGTTTGTCTGTCCAGTCATTGCCTTTGCGCGTGAAGAGACGAACTGAAGGGCCGTCGATACGGGCCAGCAACCGGTAACCGTCATATTTGATCTCGTAGGCCCAGCCTTGCGGGTCAACCGGAGGGCGTGCAACCAGGGTGGCCAGTTGCGGGGCCAGTATTTCCGGCAGCGCGGCTTCGACGGCGCCTTCAGGAATGGCCGGCGCTACCTGTTCCGGGTTCTCCCGTTCCGGCCGCGCGGATTTTTTTGCAGCCTTGCGTGTGGCCTTCCGTGGGGTCTCGCCGGTGGTCTTCCTGGCAGCGGTTGCTTTGGCGCCTACCTTGCGCGGCGTCTTGCCGACGCCCTGCGCCGTATCGCGCGGCAGCAGCTTGCCTGAGAGCACGCTGTTGGGCAGGGCCTCGCACACATCGAACTCGGCTTCCGGCCGGGCGTAGTCGTCGTGTTCCTTGATCAGCAGCCAAGGCTCCTGCTTCTCATCGCCGCGGCCGTGCATGCGCACCAGCGTCCAGCCGCCCTTGAGCTTTTCTCCATGCAGTTCAAACTTGAGCTTGCCGCTTTTAAGTCCTTTTACCGGGTCTCCGATCGGCGTCCACAAGCCCCGGTCCCAGACGATCACATCGCCGGCGCCGTACTGTTTGGCCGGGATGCTGCCTTCAAACCCGGCGTAGGAAATCGGATGGTCTTCTACATGCACCGCCATTCGCTTGACGCTTGGGTCCAGGCTGGGGCCCTTGGGAACGGCCCAGCTTTTGAGCGTGCCTTGCAGTTCCAGCCGGAAGTCATAGTGCAGGCGGCTCGCGTCGTGCTTCTGGATGACGAAGGTAAGCGCCTTGTCGGAGCGGGCGCCGCCTTTCGCGGGTTCCGGCGTGCGCGTGAAATCACGCTTGGCGCGGTAGTTTTTCAGCAGGTCGCGGGCGCCCATGGTTCGGCTTCAGTGGCCGAACTCAGGCCGCGCGCCGTTTTGCCGGCGCGTGCGGGGCTGATTTGGCGGCGGTTTTCTTTCGTGCGGGTGTTTTGGCTGACGCCTTGGTCTTGGGGGCGGCTTTGGCCTTGGGCGCATCGCCACCGCCTTTGCGCAGGCTGCGCTGCAGCAGCTCCGTCAGGTCGATGATCTTGGCGCCGGAGCGGGCTTCGGTCTCGTCGGATTCTTCCGGCTGAACCACGTTCTCGAGTTTGCCCTCTTTGGCCTTGCGCTCGACCAGCGCCATGATGTCGTCCTTGAAGGAATCGGTGAACTGCTCCGGGTCCCATTTGCCGGTCATGTCATCCACAAGCTGTTTGGCCATGGACAGTTCCTTGTCGGACAGCCCCGCGGCCTTGGCGCCCACGGGCGGGAGGTCGAGTTCATCGAGTGACCTGATATCGGTGCCCCAGCGCAGCAGGTTCAGGATCAGCGCCGACCCCGAAGGCACCAGCACCGCCAGGTGCTGCTTGGTCTGGATGATGACGCGCGCGATGCCCACGCGCTGTGTTTTCAGCAGGGTGTCGCGCAGCAGCGCGTAGACTTTCTGCCCCTTGTTGATGGGGGCGATGTAA
>NZ_JBFUBD010000092.1:0-10191 GCF_056405935.1 Polaromonas sp. P1_E3 | reverse complement strand
GGTACAGGGCCATCAGCAGGAAAAGGATTTCCAGGGCGGCACCGATTTGCGCGCCGAATTGCGTGGCCGTGCCCAGGGGCATCATGCCCTGCGTGCGCAGGATGGGGAAGATGGAGCCCACGGTGAGGCACACCATCGCGGCCATGATCCAGATACCCACGGCCGGCCGGCGCCAGGTGTACCAGGCGGAAACAAAAAGGTAGACGGCGATGCTTCCAACGTAGTAAGGCGTGGCCAGGTTGAAAGACGACTTGTTCCCCAGAGCCAGGAAGGCCAGCACGATCGCAAGGCCCAGAACGGTCATGGCCAGCAGTCCGCGGGAAAGCCAGGGCACATCGCGGTCAACCACCATCTGGCGCAGTACAAGATGCAGCAATGCGGCAGTGGCAAGAGACAGCCCCACGGGCGCGCAGTCGTTCCACCAGGCATTGCGGGGCCAGAAAAATTCCCCTGCCAGGCCGGTCAGCGACAACTGGCCAAGCGCCACGACCAGCACATAACCGGCATACAACAGGTGGATGGAATCACGCCAGGAGACCGCGTGGAAAGCGCTCATCAGCGCCATCAGCAACACCAGGCCGATGTAAACCCCCAAAAGGAGGTGCCATTGCTTGGACTGCTCGTGAAAACTGCCCGGGTCGGACAGAACCCAGTGCATGCTGATCGGGTAGTTGTGGGTGACCCGAAGGTAAGTGGGCCGCGTCTCACCGGGGCGCAGCAGCATCTCGAACGCCGGTGTCAGGTGGCGCACCGGCCACTCAGCCACCGGGATCGAGTCACCTGAACGCCTGATTTGCCATTGCCCCGCAGTGAGAGGGTCCAGCGAGGGGCGGTACAGCGAGACACTGTCCATGTTGGGATGCGGCGTTGTGAGCATGACGCGTGTGGGCTGGCTCACGGCAGGCAGCGTTAACCGGTACCACAGTGCATGCCCGTCGCCGGTGGGCATGATCCGTTCGGGCCTGGCCGGCTCGCCTTCACCCGCTTCAAAATGGCTGTGGGCCTGCTCAAAGGTCAGCGAACCGCTGCTGTCAACCAGCACCAGCCCCTGGCCCACCAGGTCAATACCTGCCGACGGCACGCTTTGTGCAATGGAAATGGCTTCAGGCGAAAGCGGGCGGGCCGTTTCCTGCGCAACGGCCGCAGCATGGGCCAGCAGCAAGGCCGCCACACAGGCGGACAGGCGCGGCAACGTGACAGGGAAAAAACTTAAAAGGCCAAACAATCACTTCCCCAAAAAACCATACCCAGATGATCAAAACGGGACGACACTGACGATTCGGCCCTGAAATCACGCGAAAAGTAATTATTTTGACCTAACAAAACCCTCTAATGTACCGAATGTTGGCGCTTCGAACAATGGAAAAAAGTCATACGGGACGCGCCATCTCAGCGTGCCCGCCTGCACTGTCATCTGCGCCGTCGTCCAGGCCGTCATCCGCACCATCAGCCACGCAAATGCCGCGCCACAGGCCTTTCGCATGATGCATTTACCGGCCTATCTTGCCCCGTTCCGCCCGCGCCTGTTTGCGGCGCTTGCCGGCTATACGCGCGAGCGTTTTATCAAGGATGCCGGCGCCGGCGTCACGGTGGGGATTGTGGCTTTGYCGCTGGCCATGGCCTTTGCCATCGCCTCCGGACTCAAGCCCGAGGCCGGCATCTGGACGGCCATCATCGCCGGCGCGCTGATCTCGGCGCTGGGCGGTTCGGCGGTACAGATAGGGGGCCCCGCGGGCGCCTTTATCGTCATCGTCTACGGCATTCTTGAACGCTATGGCCTGGCCAACCTGCTGATTTCCACCGCCTGCGCGGGCGTGCTGCTCTTCCTGCTGGGGTTTTTCAAGATGGGCACGCTGGTGCGCTACGTGCCGGTGAGCATCGTGGTGGGTTTTACCAACGGCATCGCGGTGCTGATCGTACTGTCGCAGGTCAAGGACCTGCTGGGGCTGGTCGTTCCCAAGATGCCGGCCGATTTTTTCTCGCAGATCAGGGTGATCGGCGGTCACCTGGACAGCTTCAACCCTTACGCGCTGGGACTGGGGCTGGCCTGCCTGCTCGGCCTCTTTGTATGGCCCAAGCTGTTTGCCGCGCACACGCGAAGCGCCGGCGGTTTCACCACCCGGCTGATCAGGCTGATGCAGGCTGTCGAGGGCGTGCAGCTCAAGCGGGCCACGCGCATGGCGTCGCGCATGCCGGGGCCGATTGTGGCGCTGGTGACGCTGACCGCGTTTGCCTGGCTGCTGAGCCTGCCGGTGGAAACCATCGGCACGCGTTTTGGCGGCATCCCGCGGGCGCTGCCGGTGTTTGCGCTGCCCGATTTCTCCTGGGAAACCGTGCGGCTGCTGGTGGCGCCCACCATCACCATTGCGCTGCTGGGTGCGGTCGAATCGCTGCTCTGCGCACGCGTATCCGACCAGATTTCCGGCCTGCCGCGCCACGACCCCAACCAGGAGCTGATGGCGCAGGGCGTGGCCAACTTTGTAGTGCCTTTTTTTGGCGGCATGCCCGCCACCGGCACCATCGCCCGCACGGTGACCAACGTGCGCTCGGGCGCCACCTCCCCCGTCTCGGGCGTTGTGCATGCCCTCACGCTGGTGGTGGTGGTGCTGGTGGCGGCCCCGCTGGCCGTGCATGTGCCGCTGGCGGTGCTGGCCGGCATCCTGCTGTATGTGGCCTGGAACATGGGCGAATGGCGCGAATTCGCCCGCCTGCGCCAGGCCAGCAGCCACTACCGGCTCATCATGCTGGGGACGTTTTTGCTCACCGTGGTTTTTGACCTCACGGTCGCCCTGCAGGTCGGCCTGATCCTGGCCTGCGTGCTGTTTGTGCGGCGCATGAGCACCCTGTTTCAGGTGGTGGAGGTATCGCGCAGCGCGGACGACGCCAGCTTCCAGCTCTACGGCTCGCTGTTCTTTGGCGCGGTGGCCAAGCTCGACCCCATCCTGAACGTGGTGGAAAGCGCGCCCAAAGGCCTGGTGGTCCGGCTCGACGTGCAATCGCTGCAGTCGCTGGACACCTCCGGGCTCGATGTGCTGGAACAGCTGCACAAGGCCATCGTGCTGCGTGGCGGCCGGCTGGTGCTGGCAGGGCTCAATGCGCAGCCGCGGGCCGTGATGGAGCGGTCGGGCTTTCTGGGAAAAGTAGAAACGCTATGAAAACAGGAGCTGCTTGCGCGCGTCGCTATTGGGTTGCAGCCTATTCCTCTTTATAAATCCAGGCACATCAGCGATTGCCGCCCGAGGCGCTGCCACTTTCATCGTCCACCGAGCCCGTGCTGACCACCTTCAGGTCCCGGTCAAGCACCACGGTAAAAATGCGTGCCGCCGACGGTGGCTCCATATAGCGCCAGTCGTAATGGGTTTCCTGTTTCAGCGCGTACGTGGTGACCTTCATCGGCTTGCCCAGCATTTTGCGCACCTGCTCCATGCGCATGCCGGGCTGCACCTTGGCGAAATTCTGCGGCGTCAGCACCTGCCGCAGCGCGCTCATCTTGCCGTCTGCGCCTATCGTGATCATGTAGTTGACCTTGCCTTCCGGCTGGCGGTTGTATTCCAAGGTGCGGGCGCCGGGCGCCGCCGCAGCGCCGGGCTGCGGCGTTTCGGCCATGTCAGCGGCTTCCCAGATTTTTTCGGGCTCGCCAAAGCGGGCGCGGACATCGGCTTCCGTGGCCACGCCTTCTTCCAGCTCGGCAATACGCTGCGCATCGCACGCCACCAAGCCCAGGACAAATGACAGCAGACCCATACAGATCACCGCTTTGGAAAAAAGTGCCGGAAAGCCCGCCCGGGACGGCGCAAACGAGGGCGGGAAAGATGGTGGCAAGGAGCGCAAGGCAGACCCCGGTAAAATCAGGCAACTATACGATTCAGGCAGTTTAGACCCATGTCCCTCCTCAACTTCTTCCGCCGCTCCGACTACACCTCTGATACCACGCAGTTCATCGACCAGTTGAAGGCCAACAAGCCCACCCTGGAAGCCGAACAACGCGCCGGGCGCGCGCTGCTGTGGGACAAGAACCTGAACCGCTCCGAGCAGGCGGAATACGGCGAGGCCAAGGTTCCCCAGCAGCCTTACGTGTACGGAACCAGCAGCCACCCGAACGGAAAATAAGGGCCCAATCGGCCTCCAGCCCTTGCAGGACATGCGCAAGCAGCTATATTTTTCATAGCAAATCATTAGCGCATTCACCGCTTCGGCCTCTTTCATGTCCCAAACCCCTTTTTCACCGTCTCCCCAGGAGCTGCCGCCGGCGGCAGGGCAAGAGCTGTCCGAGGCCCTGAGCCCGGCCATGCCCGCGGTGATTGACCAGGTGGCGCTGGCGCGCCTGTACGGCGAGCCGTTATTTGCCATGCCGCAGGACCTGTACATCCCGCCGGATGCGCTGCAGGTCTTCCTGGAGGCGTTTGAGGGACCGCTGGACTTGCTGCTGTACCTGATCCGCAAGCAGAACTTCAACATCCTCGACATTCCGATGGCCGCGGTGACGCGCCAATACCTCACCTATGTCGACGAGATTCGCGGCAGCAACCTGGAACTGGCGGCCGAATACCTGCTGATGGCGGCCATGCTGATCGAGATCAAGTCGCGCATGCTGCTGCCGCCCAAAAAGGTCGCCGAAGGCCAGGAGCCCGAAGACCCGCGCGCCGAACTGGTGCGCCGCCTGCTCGAGTACGAGCAGATCAAGCTGGCCGCCCACAAGCTCAACGAAGTGCCGCAGTTCGGCCGCGATTTCCTGCGCGCGCAGGTGTATGTCGAGCAATCGCTGCAGCCGCGCTTTCCCGATGTGCACATCGTGGACCTGCAGGACGCCTGGCGCGACATTGTCAAACGCGCGCGCCTGGTGCAGCACCACGTCATCTCAAGAGAAGAGCTTTCGGTGCGCGAGCACATGAGCATCGTGCTGCGCAAGCTGCAGGGCCGCAAGTTCCTTGAGTTCGAAGACCTGTTCGACGCCACGCGCGGCATGCCGGTGCTGGTGGTGACCTTCATCKCGCTGCTCGAGCTGTCGAAAGAAGGCCTGCTGGAAGTCACGCAGGCGGAGGCTTTCGCGCCCATCTATGTGCGGCTGGCATACACCCCCGCCTGAATATTGCCCCCACGGTCGCTCACTTCGTGTAGCTTCCTGCCCCCCGAGGGGGCCGCTGCGCCTGCGGTCTGGCGAAGCCAGTCCCGCGGCCCCTGCTTGGTTCAACAGCCTCCCATGCTTCCCGTGGGCCATCATGTATATCCCCGCGGGAAAACCTGGTTTCCATCTCAACGGTGAGTGACTTATCCATGACCTCCGGCAGCCTGGGTTCACACAACTTCGACGTCCTCATCATCGGCAGCGGCCTGGCGGGGCTTTCTGCTGCGCTGCTGCTGGCGCCGGGCCGGCGTGTGGCGGTGGTGACCAAACGTGCGCTGGGCGATGGGGCCAGCGGCTGGGCGCAGGGCGGCATGGCTGCCGTGCTGGCAGAAGGCGACTCGCTCGAGCAACACGTGAGCGACACGCTGGTCGCAGGTGCCGGTCTCTGCGACCTGCCCGCCACGCGCGCCGTGGTCGAAGGTGCGCCCGAAGCCATTGCCTGGCTGCGTGGGCTGGGCGTGGCCTTTTCAGAAGACGCCGGCCACCCCGGCGAGCTGCACCTGACCCGCGAGGGCGGCCACAGCCAGCGCCGCATCGTGCACGCGGCCGATGCCACCGGCGCAGCCGTGCAGCGCACACTGATGGAACAGGTCCGCCAGACGCCCGGCATCACGCTTTATGAACACCACATGCTGGTCGACGTCATCACCGACCGGCATCTCAAACAACCCGGCAACCGCTGCTACGGCGCCTATGTGCTCGACACCGCCGGCGGCGATGTGCTGACCTTCAGCGCCGGCCACACGATCCTGGCCACTGGCGGCGCGGGCAAGGTGTACCTTTATTCCACCAACCCCGACACCGCCACCGGCGACGGCATTGCCGCAGCCTGGCGCGCAGGTTGCCGCGTGGGCAACATGGAGTTCATCCAGTTCCACCCGACCTGCCTCTACCACCCGGACGCCAAATCGTTTTTGATCACCGAAGCCGTGCGCGGCGAGGGCGGCAAGCTGCTGCTACCGCCTTCCGCCGGCGGCGGGCGCTTCATGCCCGCGCATGACGACCGCGCAGAACTCGCGCCACGCGACGTGGTGGCCCGCGCCATCGACTTCGAAATGAAAAAGCACGGCCTGGACTGTGTCTACCTGGACATCTCGCACCAGAGCCCGGCTTTTTTGCAGGAGCACTTTCCCAACATCCTCAAGCGCTGCCTCGAGCTCGGCATCGACATCACGCGCCAGCCCATCCCGGTGGTGCCGGCCGCGCACTACACCTGCGGCGGCGTGGTGACCGACCTGGCCGGACGCACCGATGTGGCGGGCCTCTATGCGGTTGGTGAAACCGCCTGCACCGGCCTGCACGGCGCCAATCGCCTGGCGAGCAATTCACTGGTGGAGTGCGTGGTGCTCGCACGTGCCACGGCCCATACGATTGAAGCCCAGGCACCCACCGAAGTCCCCGCCCTGCCCGCCTGGGACGAAAGCCAGGTCACCGATGCCGACGAGGCCGTGGTGATCTCGCACAACTGGGACGAGCTGCGCCGCTTCATGTGGAACTACGTGGGCATTGTGCGGACCACCAAGCGGCTGGAACGCGCGGCGCACCGCATTGCATTGCTGAACGCGGAGATCCAGGAGTTCTATGCCAACTTCCGCGTCACGCGCGACCTGCTGGAACTGCGCAACCTGGTGCAGGTGGCGGATCTGATCGTGCGCTCTGCACATGGCCGGCACGAAAGCCGCGGCCTGCATTTCAGCCGCGACTTCCCCGCTACCGCTGAACAGGCTGTTCCCACCGTGCTGGTGCCACCTGCAGGCTGACATTTTTTTTGATTTTTTTCACTCTCATCCGGAGCCCACATGMCTCACTTGACCGTTGAATACTCCAGCAACCTGGCCGGCTTTCCCAAGGCGGAAGTGCTGCAGGCGCTGAACCAGGCCGTTGCCGCCAGCCCTGAAATACAGAACGAATCCGACCTGAAAACCCGGCTGGTCGCACTGGAAAATTTTGAAATCGGCACGGCGCCGGCCTCACGCGCTTTTGTGCATGCCCAGCTGCGTCTGCTGTCGGGCCGCACGCCTGAAGCCAAAAAGGACTTGGGCGAACGCATCGCCAGCGTGCTGCGGCGCCTGACACCTCGGCCTGCGGGCGTGATGGTGCAACTGAGCGTGGAAATGGTGGACATGGACCGTGCGTCCTACGTCAAGGAAAAGCTTTAACGGCTCACACGAGCCGGGGCTTCATACCAGGGTCGCGGCGATCCAGCCCCTCAGGCTGTTCACAAACGCCCAGGCCTCTACCGTTTCCAGGGCGTTCACCCGCACCACACGTTCGGCCAGCCGGCCCTCTTGCAGCGCCAGCGCGCGGCCCACGCCCGGCAACAGGCCGCAGGCCAGCGGCGGGGTGACCCAGCGGCCATCCACCCGCATGGCAATGTTGCCGCGTGTGCATTCGGTGATCTCACCCCGCGCATTCCACAGCACGCTGTCAAACACATCGGGCGCGGTCGGCGTGAAAGCATCGTAATGCGCGCGTCGCGTCGTTTTGAAGCGTACAAATTCGCCATGCACCGCGTCCAGCGGGTTGCCGGCCAGTTGCAGGCGCACCTCAGGCGGTGACGGCTCCATGGCATAAGCCTGCGCTGTGAATTTTCCACCGGCACTGAGCAGCAAGCGTACCCGCCAAAGGCCTTGCGGGTGCGCCTCAGCCAGAGCCTGCAGGCAGGCATGGGCTTGCGCCGCATCCCACCGGTGGCCAAAGTGGGCGGCAGCAACCGCCATGCGCGCCAGGTGGTCGGCCTGGTGGCGCAGCCGGCCGTCTTCCAGCGCCAGGGTTTCCAGGATGTCGAAAGGCATGCTGGCACGCGCCAGAAAAGCCTGTTTGTGCCGCCATTCCTGCCATTCCGCTTGCGCCACGGAGCCCGAGGTGATGCCGCTGCCGATGCCGCAACGGGCCCGGATTCCGCGCAGGCTGACAGTGCGGATCGGCACGTTAAAAGTCGCCGCGCCGCCGGGCCGCACCACGCCGATGGCCCCGCAATACACGCCGCGCGGCCCCGCTTCCAGTGAATGGATGGCCTGCATGGCGCGCACCTTGGGTGCGCCGGTGATCGATCCGCAGGGAAACAGCGCGGCAAACACCTCAGCCAGACTGCAGCCGGGCCGCGTGCGCGCCTCGACGTCGGAGGTCATCTGCCAGACCGCGGGAAGCGGCTCGGTGTGAAACAGGCGCGGTACATGCACGCTGAAGGGCTCGGCGATACGCGACAGGTCATTGCGCAGCAGGTCCACGATCATCACGTTTTCGGCGCGCTCCTTGACTGACGTGCGCAGCGTTTCGGCCTGGGCCGCATCGCTTACGGGAGTCGCGCCGCGCGGCGCCGTACCCTTCATGGGCCGTGTCAGGAGGCGGTTGCCGCGCCAGTCAAAGAACAGCTCGGGCGACACCGACAGGATTTGCTCATCGCCCGTATCCACGAAGGCTGCATAGCCACCGGGTTGCGCGCGCTGCAGGGCCGCAAACAATGCAGGGGCTGGCGCAGCATCCTGGCCAGGCAGCAAGCGGCCCGTCATCTGGGCGGTGAAGTTCACCTGGTAATACGCACCGTTGGCAATCGCGTCTTGCAATGTGCCCAGGGCCGCGTCGAAAGCCGGGCGTTCAAGCCCCGGTTGCCACTGCACCTGCACGCCGGCGCCTGGCTCGGGCGATGGCCAGGGCAATGCTTCGTCATGCACCGCAAACCAGGCGAGCGGCCCGTCGGCGTCGTGCACCCTCAGGGCGGCATCAAAAGCCGGCGCGGCCTCATAACGCAGGTAACCCACACACCAGGCGCCCTGCGTGGAAGCCGCCTGTACGGCATCCAGCACCACCCGCACCTCGTCGAGCGTACGCGCCACCAGCACTGAGCGCGGCGCGCCGAAAGCACGGCGCAGGCGCGGCGCGGCACTGTCATGCGGATCCGAGAAGTCAATACGGGCCGTGATAGGGCTCATATCGGCCTCCAGCCCATACAGGACAAGCGCAAGCAGCTATCAAAACAGGAGCATCTTCGGCCCCGACCGACGTCAGGCCGCACCGATATTCGGTACCAGCCCCGCGGTGGGCTGGCCGTTTTTCAGCGCGGCGGTGAAAGCCAGCATGCGGTCTATCGGCAGCCGGGCGCGCAGGCCCAGGGCAGGATCTATCGTTACCTCATGCGCACCGGTTTCCAGCACATGGGCCAGCCCCGCCAGGCCGTTCATGGCCATCCATGGGCAGTGCGCGCAGCTTTTGCAGGTGGCGCTGTTGCCGGCGGTGGGCGCTTCAATAAACACTTTGCCGGGGTTGAGCGTGCGCAGCTTGTGCAGCATGCCGTTGTCGGTGGCCACAATGAATTCACGCGCATCCATCTCGCGCGCCGCCTTCAAAATTCCCGAAGTGGAGCCCACGGCATCGGCCAGCGCCACCACGTCGGCGGGTGACTCGGGGTGTACCAGCACTTTGGCGCCGGGGTGCTCTTCTTTCAGCGCCTGCAGTTCAAAGGCCTTGAACTCGTCGTGCACGATGCAGGCACCATTCCAGAACACCATGTCGGCGCCGGTTTCGCGCTGGATGTAGCTGCCCAGGTGCCGGTCGGGTGCCCAGAGGATTTTCTGGMCCTGGTCTTTGAGCGCACGCACGATGTCGAGCGCACAGCTGGATGTCACCACCCAGTCCGCACGCGCTTTCACGGCGGCGCTGGTGTTGGCGTAAACCACCACCGCGCGGTCCGGGTGGGCATCGCAAAACGCGCTGAATTCATCGACCGGGCAACCCAAATCAAGCGAACAGGTCGCGTCCGGGTCAGGCATCAGCACGCATTTTTCGGGTGAAAGAATCTTTGCCGTCTCTCCCATAAAGCGCACACCTGACACCACCAGCGTCTGTGCCGCATGGTCACGGCCAAAACGCGCCATCTCCAGTGAATCGGACACCAGGCCGCCGGTTTCTTCAGCCAGGTCTTGCAGGTCGGGGTGCACGTAGTAGTGCGACACCATGACGGCATTGCGGGCCTTGAGCAGTTCGCGGATGCGGGCTTTCAGTGCAGCGCGCTCGGCCTGCGTCGGCTCTGCCGGCACACGGGCCCAGGCCTGGTGGGTGCTGCAAAC
>NZ_JBFUBD010000091.1:0-10216 GCF_056405935.1 Polaromonas sp. P1_E3 | reverse complement strand
GGTCCAGACGGATCAGGGCAAAAACTTGTTTGAGCGAAGCGAGTTGTTTTTGACCCCGTCTGGACCGAGCACCGCAGGTTGCCCGCAGCGAAGCGAAGGGACGCAGGAACCAGGGTCGCCTTTTCTTTGCTTACTTTCTTTTGGCGAAGCAAAAGAAAGTGAGTTGCATGCCGGGCAACCCCCGGCCAGCAACACGCAGCAAAGAGCGCAGGGGCTGGAGTAAGACCGGCTCAAAAGCCCCTCTCAACCAACCCAAAACCCCAACATTCGATAATCCAAAGATGCAGATAGAAGAAAAGCCCCCAGGAAACCCCCCCTTCGAAACCCCCTACGCCTGGATAGGCGGTGAAGAGCGCGTCAAGGTATTGGTCGAGCGCTTCTACGACCTGATGGACCTGGAGCCCGGCTACACAGCCCTGCGCGCCGCGCACGGCAGCACGCTGGAGAACGCCCGCCAGCGCCTCTTCTGGTTTTTATGCGGCTGGCTGGGCGGGCCGCAGTACTACACCGAGCGCTTCGGCCATCCGCGCCTGCGCATGCGCCACATGCCGCAGCAAACCGGTGGCGGCTCTATTGGCATTGCCGAGCGTGACCAGTGGCTCGCGTGCATGGACCAGGCCATGCGCGAGACCGGGGTGGACGAAGGCCTGCGCACGCGGCTCAATGCCTCGTTCTTCCAGACGGCAGACTGGATGCGCAACAGGGGCGAGTGATGCCTCCACGTTCCGGCGCAACGCCGGGTCACTGGGTGCTATGAAAAGTATAGCTGCTTGCGCCCGTCTGATAAGGCATGCAGCCGGTATTTATACCCGCTAGACGCTGCATCGATACCGCCTGTGCGGCAGCACGTTATGAAGCCACATGCGCTCGCGGATGTGTGCGTGCAGCGAATGGGCAGACAGGTCATCGGGATTTTCCTTGCCGCCGTTGCGCGAATCTTGCGCTGCTTTTGAGGGCTCGGGTTGCTTGTCTTTCTGGATGAAGCTGGTTTCCCTGAGTACATGGCCGCGCACAAATTCTCCCCGCTCGTCAATTTCGTCGTACCAGTACGTCGACGTGACCTGGCTCTCGTCGGCTTGCACCTTGATGTCCCTCTGGACGATCCGGTGGCCCTCTTCAATGCCAAGTTTTTTTCTGTGCTGCGCATTCATCCAGACAACTCCTCTTTGTTTTTAGTAAGGCGACTCTAACGGGATGTGACGCCGGTATGAGGTGTGGCGCGGTGTGAGTGGAAACTAAAAGGGCATGCGACGGTATATTCCACGCACCAGTGGCCTCAGCCCAACGCAAATGAGCATTCGGTCACATCCATGGCGACCGCCGCACCGCACCGCGGTCCTGAGCATGATGCTGTTCTCACATTCCGATGTAGTCGGCCAACTCATCCGGTGATCCGTTCGGAAAGGCTTCCTTCAGGCAGTCCAGGAAGGCGGATACGCGGGCGCTGAGCAGGCGGCGCGATGGGTAGAGTGCCCAGAGGGCAATCTCTGGCCCCGGCACATCCCCCCAATGCACCAGGGTTCCGGCTGCGAGGTCGTGGGAGACCAGCGAAAGGGGAATACGCGCCGCCCCGACATTTGCCCGGACCGCATCGCGGACCATGAACAGCGATGACAGACGCAGCACGGGGTCCACCGCGAACCGTTGTTCAGCGCCTCCCGCCATTTCCCAGGGTTCATTTGGGTTGCCTGCCCCGCCAGCCCGCATCACCACCGGAACGGGCGCCTTGCCTGTCGGGCGGTTGAGCTGGGGACTGGCCACTACGACCAGGCGGTCCCTCAGGAAAATCCGCCCCACCAGGTTTTCGTCCGGGTCCGGGTTGACGCGGATCACCAGGTCGTAGCCCTCTTCCACCATATCGACCGGGCGATCTTCAGGGATGACCTCGAGCCGGACCTCGCGATGCTTCAGCGCGAACCGGGCGGCGAGCTTGCCCATGGCGGCTTGCGAAAAGAGCAGTGGCGCACTCACCCTCAGCCTGCCTCGGGGCGTCTCACCGCCAGAGGCAATCGTGGCGACCGTCTCGTCGAGTTCAGCCAGCAGGACAGAGGTCCTTTCGAACAGCGAGCGACCCTCCTCGGTGAGCTTGAGGGTCCGTGCCCCACGCTCGAAGAGACGCAGGTTCAGGCCGCTCTCCAGGTCGGCCACCCGGCGCGACAGGGTGGCCTTGGGGCGCCCGGATTCGCGGGCGGCCCGACCAAAGCCGCCATGCCGGGCCACAAGGTTGAAGTCGGTGAGAGCAAGCAAGTCCATATGTTCCACCAGTGAGACGAAGTGTCTAAATATAACGGCTATCGGATCTTTGGTGGATCAATGAAGATTGCGGCTCCTTCAACACAAACCGGAGAAATTCCATGACCATCCTCATCACCGGCGCAACCGGCAACGTCGGCCGCCAAGTCGTTCAGCAGCTTGTACAGCGTGGCGCCAAAGTGCGCGCACTTGTCCGCGACCCGGCAAAGGCGAACTTCCCCGCCGGCGTCGAAGTCGTTCCAGGTGACCTGCTCGACGTCGCTGCACTGCGGAGCGCGTTCACAGGCGTGTCCACCCTGTTCCTGCTCAACGCCGTGGTCCCCGACGAGTTCACCCAGGCGCTGCTCACGCTCAATCTGGCGCGTGAAGCCGGCGTCGAGCGTGTCGTTTACCTGTCCGTGATCCACAGCGACCGCTACCTGAACGTTCCCCACTTCGCGGGCAAATTTGGTGTCGAGCGAATGCTCGAAGAGATGGGGTTTGCCGCCACCATCCTGCGCCCTGCCTACTTCATGAACAACGACCTCACCATCAAGGACGTGGTCACCGGTTACGGCGTTTATCCGATGCCAATCGGCAACAAGGGCCTGGCCATGATCGACGCGCGCGACATCGGCGAGATCGCGGCCATCGAGCTGCTGCGCCGCGAACAGTCTTCGACGCCGCTGCCTCTGGAGCGCATCAACCTCGTCGGCCCCGACACACTGACGGGCAATGACGTTGCTGCCATCTGGTCGACCGTGCTGGACCGCCCAATCACCTATGGCGGAGACGACACCGCCGGCTTTGAGAAGAACCTGCTGAATTTCATGCCACCCTGGATGGCATACGACATGCGCCTCATGAGCGAGCGCTTCCTCACGGTGGGGATGGTTCCCGAAGCGGGTGACGTCGAGCGCCTGACGACGCTGCTCGGACGTCCGCTGCGCTCGTACCGCGAGTTCGCTAACGAAATCTCCGCATCCGCATCCGCATCGGCATCTGCATCGGCATAAGAGCCAGCGGTATAACAAACCACACCAAAGGAATCACACCATGATTTATTCAACCGCTACCGTGCCCGTCAATCCGCAAGGCGAGGTGAGGCTCACACGTGCCCAGGCGTGGGCTGGCCTGGTCCTCAAGGCGCGGGACGCGCGCCGCTTCCTGCCCCCAGCGCTTTGCACGCGCTGCGAAGTCGTCGAGGAAAGCGCGACCCACATCGTCCGCGAAGCCACCATCGCCGGCGCTGACCTGCGCGAGATCATCGCCCTCGAGCCCGAAAGCAAGGTGACCTTCTTCCAGGCCAGCGGCCCGCGGGAAGGCGCGATCATCAACGAGTTGTTCGAAGACGAATCCGGAGAGCTCCAGCTGCGCTTTTACGGGTATCTCGGCCTGCGCGGCAAGATGCCGGGCGGCCCCGAAGAGCAGGCCGAGCAAGCCTGGATGGACGGCGAACAAGGCTACAAAACCGCGCTCCTCTCAACGCTCAAACGCACCCGCGAACTGCTCGCCCAAGGCGAACTTTGAAAGGCACGCCATGAACACACCAAAGACTGCCGGCATCTTGCCGGCCCGCCCGAAGATTCTGGTTCTGGGCGCCACCGGCGGCACAGGCCGGCTGATCGTCAGGGAAGCGCTTGCACGGGGATTCGACGTTCGCGCGCTCGTGCGTTCTCCGGGGAAGGCAAGCGGCCTGGAGGGTGCCGAGATCATCGTCGGCGATGCCCTGGATGAACACGCGCTGCGTCAGGCGCTGCGAGGCCGTGACGCCGTCGTGAGCGCCTTGGGCACACCGGTCAGCCCGTTGCGTGAGGTGACCGTTCTCTCCTCGGCGACGCAGGCGCTCGTGAGCGCCATGAAAGCAGAGAAAGTTTCACGCCTTGTCTGCATCACGGGCATGGGCGCGGGCGACAGCGCCGGCCATGGCGGGTTCCTGTTCGACCGGCTGATCCTTCCCGCGCTGCTGCGCAAGGTGTATGCCGACAAGAACCGGCAGGAGGCTGCCGTCCGCGCCAGCGGGCTGGACTGGGTTCTGGTGCGCCCTTCCGTGCTGAACGACAAGCCGGCGCGGCGCAAGATCCGCGCCTTGACAGACTTGTCCGGTTTTCACGGAGGAACCATTGCAAGGCAGGACGTCGCGGACTTCGTCCTGGACCAGGTGCAGGCCGATGCCTGGCTGCACCGGTCACCGCTGATATCTTGGTGACTCCGGCGCTGGGCAAGGTCTGCAAACGCTGGCACCAGCGGCGGCCCGGACTCGCCGCAGGACTTGAGGCGGCAGGCATAGGAGAATCTGGGTTGCAACCCATCCAAGAAGAAAACATGCAACACGGCTTCTCCCCAGTGATCACTGCGCATTGCCCGCTCCTCCTGGATGCGCGTGGCGAGGCCGCGGCATGAAGCCCGTGTACCTGGCCCTGTCGGGCGGCGGCACGCGCGCCATGGTGTTTCACTGCGGTGTGCTCAGCTTCCTGGCCGAGCACCGGGCGCTGGAGCGGGTCAGCAAGGTGTCTACCGTCTCGGGTGGCAGCCTGCTGGTGGGCTTATTGCTGCAGCTCAACGCAATGCGCTGGCCGGACAGCAGGGAATGCCTGGAGGTTTTGTTGCCGCGCGTGAAAACGTTGCTGACCACCACAGACCTGCAGCAAGCCGCCATGCGCGCCATGCTGCACCCGCGCAACTGGCGCTTTGCGCTGTCGCGTGCCAACGTGCTGGCGTCGGCCATCGGCAGCACCTGGGGTATCAGCGCGCTGATGGAAGACATTCCTGCTTCGCCGGCCTGGGTGGTGAACGCCACCACCGCTGAAACCGGCAAACGCGCCAGCATTGAAGGCGATGCGCTGCGCGACTGGATGCTGGGCTCCACGCGCCTGAAGCAACTGCCGCTGCGAGACGCGATGGCCGTGTCGGCCGCTTTTCCGGGGCTGATCGGTCCCTACGTTCTGCCGACCGACAGCTTTGACTGGAACCTGCCGATGTTCGCCTCCGGCGACGAGGCCCGGCCCGCTGAAGACCGCTTTGCACGCATCCATCTTTACGATGGCGGCGTGTACGACAACCTCGGGCTGGAGCCGTTCTTTGACGCCGGCTTTGGGCCCAAACCCAAAATCGACGGCGTGATCATCGCGTCTGACGCGGGGGCGCCCTTGCCGGTGGGTTTTGCGATGGGCCCCCTCAGCATCTTTCGCCTCAAGCACGTGGCCGACATCATGTCCGACCAGGTTCGCGCGCTGCGTGCCCGGGGACTCATGGCCTACGCCGCGCGCGAGCCCGGCCGCGCCGCCTACCTGCGCATAGGCGCCACCGCCCGGGAGGTCGCCGAACGCGCCGGTGCTGACTGCCCGGCCGGCGAATGGCTGGACGCGGGCAGTGTCAGGGCGGCCGCTGCCTATCCGACCTCATTGAAGAAAGTGCCGCTATCAATGTATGAGCTGTTGTTCAGGCACGGCTATGAATGCGCCAACGCCGGGCGGGCGGGGTTCGGGCTTTAAACCGCATGGTGGCTGAAGCGGGGCTGGTTCGCGAATCTGGCTTGCTATCAAAAATATAGCTGCTCGCGCAGGTTCTGATTCGGCTACAGGCACTTTTTGTTTGTAAAAGTGCCTTTTCGCGGCGTCAAACCAGGTTTTTGATGTCCACCGGGCAAAAAGAATGTCCCGGAGGCCTTTTTCGGACGATTTCAGGCATCAAATACGCCTTCTACCCAATCAGGATCTGCGCGGGCAGCTATTGAATTGATAGCAAATTGAGCATTCAGGCAACCGTGCCCAAGTTCCAGCGGGCGCCGCGGGACCGGCTTTGCCGGACCGCAGGGCGCCGTCCCCTGCAAGGGGAGATGGCGCTACACGCAGTGAGCGCCGACAGGGGTGTGCTTAGCCCTCAAGCAACACCACCAGCGCCCCGGCGCCACCCTCGGCCGGCCGCGCCTGCACAAAGGCCAGCACCTCCTGCTTCTGGATCAGCCAGCTTTGCACCTTGCCCTTGAGCACCGGTGTCTTGCCGGGTGACCCCAGGCCCTTGCCGTGCACCACGCGCACGCAGCGCCAGCCGACCTTGTGTGCGTCCTTGATGAAGTGAGCCAGCGCTTCGCGCGCATCCTCGCGGCGCAGGCCATGCAGGTCCAGTTGACCCTGGATGCTCCAGCCGCCGCGGCGCAGCTTGCGCACCACGTCAGGCCCCATGCCGGGCCGCCTGAAGCTCAGGGCCTCGTCTGTGTCCAGCAGCGTTTCCACATCGAATTCGTCCGAGATGGCTTCGCGCATCACCGCGAGTTCATCGCGCTGCTGCTGCACCGGGATGGGCGCGGCCTGCGCCACCGGCAACGCCGCCTTGTGGCCCGGCAGGTGTTTGGCCGGCAGGGCCTTGACGGGGCCGACCGCGCGCGAGAAAAGTTCTTTCTCGGCTTTGGCCCTGGCAGCGGCTGCGACGCGCGCGGCTTCCTGTTCTTTCTCCAGCTTCGCACGGGCTTCAATGTCCCGCTTGACGGCCTTGAGGTCCTGCAGGCTTTTGAGGGCGGGCGCTTTCATGGCTCGTACTTTATAACAGCGCGTTTGCTTCTGCGGCGTCGGCTTTGCGCAAGGGTATTCATCGCCCGTGCGGATAAACCACGCTTTGATGCCTGATGCAGGTCTGGCGATGATGGCTACGGTACGATTCCCCGCTGAGCTGCCGGCGGCCATGAAAAACTCGTCCGGTCCGGTACGGCAATGAATCCAGGGAGAAAAAATGAAACGGTCCACGGCCGCGCTATGCGGCGTTTTCTTGCTCTGCATTGGCGCACTGGGTATCAGTGAATTCCAGGCCTTTCGTAGCGACGCAGCCGAGCATGAAGCGAAGATGCAACGAGAGGCTGACGCGGCTTCAATACGGGCGGGCGCCATTACCCGGAACAGGATCATGATGGCGAGGCCTTTTCCGGACTTTGCAATGGAGCGGTTCCTGCCGCTGCGCTATCCAAAGCAGGCATCCGATTGGCAGGGAAATGAAAAGGACTTCTACGCCAAGGTGCTATCGGGCGGGAAATTTGACGTGCTGGTGGTACCGTTCCAGGTGGCGGGGTGGGGCGTTGACCGGGCCGCACGGTCCATCATGACGGCACAGCTCGCCTCAAGCGTCGCCCAGTCGCGAAAGGTGAAAGTTCCTGACCCGTATCTTGTTGCAAAGGCGCTGGGTGAAGGACAGCGCCAGTTCAAACTGGATGATATTTACAAGCTTGCTGACGCGGTGGAAGCCAAACGCATCATTTGGGGCCACGTCGGGCACGACCGAAAAGGAAAAATGGCGGTCACCGTATCGACACAGGACTATGCGGGCGACCCGCGAAACGGCACTGTCTGGGTGTCTCCGATTGCAGGGAGGAAATTCGAGAACATCCCATTTGGTGACGAGGTTCCGGCCATCGAGGCGTACCAGTCGGTATTGCCGGAAATCCTCCGGTCGGTGGGCGCAGGCGCTACGTCAGCTCCTGCAGAACCAATCGACGGCAAGCTGGAGCTGGAGGTATTGCCGCCATCTCCAAAGGACCTTGTGGTGGCGGGCGGGAATCCGGCGCAGGATGCGTATACCTTTTTGTTGTACAGCGCATTGACGCCGGACAGCATTGAAAAGACGAAAGAAGTTTTCGCAGAAAAAGCGCATCTTGCGCTTTTGCGTTTGTCGCCGGCATCTCCCGAATATCGCGCGCTTCGGGCGCGAATCTACAAGACGTTGGGTTTGCGCGTGGCCGCCATCAAGGCGCTTGGCGAGCCGCAGACACCCGAGGAAAAAGCGCTGCTCGCCGCCCTGAATGGAAATATCCACGAGCTGCACGCAATGGCGGCACTCGAAAAAAACCCCCTGAAACGCTTGCTCCAGAAGCTGGATGAGCAAAAGATCGGTGCGGCCTATGGCTTGACGATCACGAAAAAAACCACTGCTGAAGTGGCTGCATTAAAGCTGCCAGGGCAGATATGGCCTTTCATTGTCACGCGCGCATTTTTTGAGACGGATATCTGGTCGCAATACGACAATGCCTCGCTGAAAATGCTTCTTGACTATGAATTGCCGGTCAAGGGCTATTCCATGGCGGAGATGGCGCGCACCACTTTGCCGTTGACCGACCCCGACAAGGTTCAATCAATCGTGGATCTGTCGGTGTTTCATCACGGCCGCAAATTCATCGATGCACACACGGCCAAGTTGTGTTGTGAACCTTCATCCAACACGCCCGGCCCGTTTGACTATCTGGAGCTGCTTCAGGGAATTGGCCATGACAACCTGATGCGCCGCATCAATTTTTTGTCCATCGTCCAGGGACGTCCGAATGTGGCTGCCAACTTCGCGAATAGCCTCGAAACAGTTTATAAAGGCTACCCTTATTACGCTCTTGAAAAATCAAAAGTGGAGACGAAGCTCGCGGAAAATTCCGCTGGGGCCGTCAAAGAGCAATTGATCAAGTCGGCACACCAAAACGCATTCAACGCGGTCTATTGGGAGCAAGGACAATCGCTTGTCGCGGTGGGGGCGCACCGCCAATTCGGCGCAGATGGCGGTCTGTACTATGGACATCACGACATGCTTTACTACGCCGATGTCCCCTACCGTCCTTACTATGAGACCTGGGCTGACGGCGGCAAGCTGCAGACGCAAATTGACAACGCGCTTGCGGCCTTGAGGAACACCACCTTTGAAATTGGTGTCGTTTCAGAGCTGGCCGGACTTTACCGGCAGTTTTTCCCCGCCGAGGAGCGGGAAAACGATCTGATGAAGTCCATTGAAGGGCGTTTTGTCGGTTCTCCACAGCTCAATACCATGCTCGGCGCCCAGGCAAGGCGGCGCGGGGATGACAAGGCTGCGCAAGCTTACTACCGGGACAACATCAAACTGATTCCCGGTTACTGGAATTCCTACGAGGATCTGGGCAAGCTGTTGTTTGCTTCGGGTGACGTCAACGGCGCTGCCAGGGTGTTCCATTCCTACCAAGGCTTCAAGAAGGGCTCTGAAGACAGCCGTGTCGGTACCGCAAACCTCGCTTATGAGGCAGGCTCATATTTTTACTGGTCGGGCCATTTCGACCTTGCCAGGCCTTTTTATCAAATGGCTGCTTCGCAAGGCTCGGGAGCGGCCAGCGAAATCAGCAGCGATACGCGCCTGAAGCTTCTTGCGGGTGACATGCAGGGGGCCATGGCCGGTACCTTGCGGCGTGCGCAACGTTATCAGGACTCCTACGCTCATCGGGATTACCTGGGAATGCTCCACGCCAGCGGTCATTCCAAAGAGGCCTGGAGCGGTTTTTCGCTGCTGGCAAAGGGGAGCGAAGATCCCCATATCTGGGAGTCGGTGCTGGTCGGGCACCACAAAGGCGCCTTGTCTGAAGCAGAAGTCATGAGCTGGGCGCAGCAAAGTGAGTTCAGGAGCGCAGGCAAGGCCAAGAACGCTGCGGCTTTTCATATCGTGCGCTTTGCGACAACCGACAGGACGCCCTCCAGCGAGGTGTCACGGGTAGTTGACGAACTGGACCAACAACGCTGGAAGGTAGCGGGATATCCCATGCTCATCTACGGTGGGAATCCGATATTGCAGGGAACGGCGGAAAAAACCCGCGTGAGGTCCATCCATGCCTACTTTGTGGACGCTTACCGCGCGATCAAACTCAAGGAATTTGCCGCCGCGAAATCGATCTTTGATGAGGCCGCGACTCTCTACGACCTGACTGACGAATGGATTTACTCACCTTCCTCACCCTATTTGCCCTACTACGCCTTTGCCGCGGTCAAGGCCAAAGAGACATCCGGTGTGGAGAAGATCATGAGTGGCGTGAAGATTCCCGACCAAGGCTTTGACTACTACCTCGCCAGGGCGATTCTTGACGGCGCCGCCGGAAAAAATGATGAAGCATTCCGGTCTCTTCAGCTTGCGCTGTACCGGCGGCCCCATACGGAAAGAAGGCCTTTGCTGACGCAATACACATACGGAGAGATTTCCGGGCTTGTGGCGGAAATGA
>NZ_JBFUBD010000090.1:0-10689 GCF_056405935.1 Polaromonas sp. P1_E3 | reverse complement strand
GCGCAACTGTGTCCAGTCGCGGCGGGCGTGCCAGACGATCTGTACTGCGTTCACCTGCACGGTTTCCTCAATAGGCTGGCCATGCTGCATGCCGCGCAATTCGACGCGGTAGCCATGTGCCAGTGCCGCGGCACGCGCACTGCTCTGCGGGTTGTCTGTGCTCTGCACGACAGCAATGCCGCCCAGTGCCTGGCCTTGGGCCAGAGCCTGTGACACAAACAGGTCCGCATGCGCCTGCAGGAAACGCCCGGTGCCGAACTGGAGGATGGGCGTGCTCACATGCAGGCTCCGGTCAGCATTCGATCAGCGCCTTGACCACGCCTTGCGTAGGGTCCAGCAGCGTGGCGAACCGGGCGGGTACATCGGCCAGAGCCATTCGATGGGTGTTCAGTGCCGCGGTGGGGATTTTGCCCCCCCGCATCGCCTCAAGCACCGTTTCGAAGTCATCCATGGTGGCGTTGCGGCTGCCCAGCAGCGTCGCCTCGCGTTTGTGAAACTCCGGATCGGCGAACGTAATGTTGTCCAGCACAATCGACACCAGCACATACTTGCCGCCATGGGCAATGAACTGGAAGCCGCGTTCCATGGCTTTCGCGTTGCCCGTGGCGTCAAAAACGACATCGTAAAAATCCCCCTCGGTCAGTGCGCGCAGCTCGTCCAGGTCCTTGTCACCTATCACAACACCCGCGTGCGCACCCAGGTGTTGTTTGCAGAATTCCACTCGCTCCTTTCGCGTGTCCAGCGCCGTGACCCGGCCACCACGCAGGCCGGCGAACAGCAGGGCAGCCATGCCGATGGGGCCTGTCCCCACCACCAGTACACGCTGACCGGGCTGCACGTCGGCGCGGCGCACGGCGTGGGCGCCAATCGCCAGAAATTCCAGCATGGCGGCCTGGTCCAGCGAGACACCTTCCGCCTTGCGCACAAACTGCGCGGGTACGTTGAGATATTCGGTGAAGGCGCCGTCGCGGTGCACGCCCAGTACCTGGATGTTGACGCAGCAGTTGGTCTTGCCCTGACGGCAGGCCACACACCGGCCGCACGACAGGTAAGGCATGACGAAAACGCTGTCGCCGGCCTGAAGGGCGCTGTCCGCTGGAGCTTCTTCCACGGTACCTGCGATCTCGTGGCCCATGACGCGTGGATAGGCGAGGAAAGGTTGTTTGCCGGTGAAGATGTGCAGGTCGGTGCCGCACACCCCTACGCGACGGATACGCAGCAGCACATCGCCTTCATTGCGGATGGGCTTGGCCCCTTCGACCGTGCGCAGCACGCCGGGAGTTTCGCAAATGACTGTCAGCATAGATGTCCTTGAGTGGAAGTGGTTGGTCCAGGTCCAAGGCAGCCAGCCGCAGGTTCGCGGCGAAGGCGTGTCAAATCCGTGGTGTGCATATGCCCATCCTCCGGCAGCCGGTGCCGGAGGGGTCCTTGGGTTGGAGTGGTTTAGTAGAGAACGTTCTTGGCAGCGGGYGTGTCGATGTTTTTCTTGGTCACCATCAACACACCGGTATCGCGGAAGGCGGGCACTTTCTTGCCTGCCACGATTTCCGCCACGGTCTTTACGCCGAGGTTGCCCATCTCGAAGGCGCTTTGCACGGCGATCGCCTCTATGGTGCCGTCTTTCACAAAGCCTTGCAGGTCGGAGTTGCCGTCAAAACCAATGGCGACTACTTTGCCGGCTTTGCCTGACTGAACCAGTGCGCGGCCCATGCCGATAGCGGTGGGTTCGTTGGCACCGAAGATGCCCTTGAGGTCGGGGTTGGCGGCCAGGACGTCGGTGGTCTGGTTCAGTGCGGTACCCATCTGCGAGTTGGAGTAGAAGGGGCCGACGATCTGCAGCTTGGAGTGCTTCTTGATGTAGTCGGTGAAACCTCCCACGCGGCCGATTTCGGAGCCCGAGCCTGCGGTGTAAGACATGATGGCGATTTTGCCGGTGGTACCGACTTTCTCGATCAGCGTCTTGGCGGACATTTCTCCGGCAGTCTTGTTGTCCGTGGCCAGGAAGGACTGGTAGTAAGCCTTGCCGGAATCCGATGCGGCGGAGTCAATCAGCACCACAGGAATCTTGGCTTCCCAGGCCTTTTTCATGGCGGGGATCAGGGCATCCGGATCCGACGGGGCCAGCACAATGCCGGCCACCTTGCGGTTCACGGCGTTTTCCACCAGGGCCACCTGCCCGGCAAGGTCGGTGTCCGACGCTGCACCCTGGAAGGTGGCGGTGTAGCCCTTGAGATTTCCCACGGCGGCGTTGGCACCCTTCTTCACGTTTTGCCAGAAGTCCGAGTTGGCCGTCTTCACGATGACGGCAATTTCCTTGTCGGCGGCCATCGCCATCGACGACGCAGCCACCAGGGCGGCTGCGATCAGTGTGTGGACAAATTTTTTCATTTCTTTCCTCATGGGTAGTGGTTGTGGAGGTTGTCTCTCGAAGTCCCGGTAAGCCCTGCCGGTAGGGATCACTTGCGATGGCGCATCTGGTCGATCCATACGGCCAGCAGGATGACGACGCCAATCAGAATTTGCTGGGTGAAAGCGGACACGCCGCTCATGTTCAAACCGTTGCGCAGGATGCCGATCACGAACGCGCCGATGACGGTGCCCGACACGGTGCCCACACCGCCCGTGAGCGAGGTGCCGCCTATCACCGCGGCGGCAATGGCATCAAGTTCGTACATCAGGCCCTCGCTGGGCTGGGCCGTGACCAGGCGCGACATCAGCACGCAGCCGGTCAGCCCGGCCAGCAGGCCGGACAGCACATAGGCAAACAGCGTCACGCCGTTGACGTTCACGCCCGAGAGCCGGGCGGCTTCCAGGTTGGAACCGATGGCGTACAGATGGCGCCCCAGCGTGGCGCGGTTCAGCAGGATGGAGACGGCCAGCGCCAGCACGACCATGAGCACCACGGGGTAAGGGATGCCGACGAACACCACATCGGGAAAGCCGTCCGCGCCGATATTGACGATACGAAACAAGGCTCCGTTGCCCAGTTCCGCAAAGCTGTCGCCCAGGCCGCTGATGGCGCGGGCATCGGTCAGCTGCAAGGCCACGCCGCGTGCCACCAGCATCATTCCCAGGGTGGCAATAAAGGGCGGCAGTTTGAGCACCGTCACGCACAGGCCGTTGATCAGCCCGCACAGTGCACCGACCAGCAGGCCGGCAAACATGCCCAGCGGCACGGGCACGCCCGYCTTGACCAGCATGGCGGCCACGACGCCGGAAAGTGCCAGGATGGCACCTACCGAGAGGTCGATACCGCCAGTGATGATCACGCAGGTCGCTGCGATGCCCAGGTAGGCAATGGACGTCACCTGGAGCGCCACAGTCATGCCGTTGCCCACGCTGAAAAAGGCGTTGCTGGTGAAGGAGAAAATGGCGATGAGTCCCAGCAGGCTGGCCAGCGCGGCAAATTTCTGGAACAGGTCTTGTTGTTGTTCGGTCATGGTGTGGTTCGGGGAAAGAAGTCTTGGAGGGCTCAGTGGGTCAGCTGGTCGGCGGGCAAAGGCGGCACGCTGCGGCCGGAGGCGTAGTGCATGACCTCCTCCTGGTGAGTCTCCCGGGTGGGAAGTATGGTGACCAGGCGGCCTTCATGGAAGACTGCGACACGGTCGGTCATCCCCATGATTTCGGGCAGCTCGGAGCTGATCATCACCACGCCGATACCCTGTCCTGCGAGCTGGTCCAGCAACTGGTAGATCGCGTACTTGGCGCCCACGTCAATGCCGCGCGTGGGTTCGTCAAAGAACAGCACGCGTGATTGGCGGAACAGCCATTTGCTGATCACGAGTTTTTGCTGGTTGCCGCCCGAGAGCAGGCGCACGATCTGGCTGCTGCTGGGCGTGCGGATGTCGAGTGCGCCGATGTAGCGGCGTGCGGCATCCTCCTCTTTGGCAAACTGGATCATGCCCGCACGGTTGGACACGGCTTCCATGTTAGCCAGCGTGATGTTCTGCGCCACATTCATCTTCAATGCCAGCCCGTCGTGCTTGCGGTCCTCCGACAGGTAGGCCAGCCCCTGGCGCACGGCATCCCGCGGCGAATGAATGGTGAGGCGCTCCCCGCCCAGGAACACCTCGCCGGCGTCAATGGGGTCGGCACCAAAAATGGCACGGGCTACCTCGGTGCGGCCAGCCCCCATGAGCCCCGCAAAGCCCAGGATTTCGCCACGGCGCAGTTCAAAGTTCACGTCGTGGAACACACCCTGGCGTGTCAGGCCCTGCACGCGCAACAACACGTCGGTCGTAGGCACGGACGTCCTCTTGGGGAATACATCGTCCAGCGAACGCCCCACCATCCTGGCCACGATCTCTTCCACACTGGTGTCGGCCAGGCGTTCGGTGGACACGTAGCGTCCGTCACGCAAGACGGTGACCCGATCCACGATAAGCGCCAGTTCGTCGAGGCGGTGGGAGATGTAGACAATGCCCACGCCCGTACGCTTGAGCTCGTGGATGATGGCAAACAGCTTCTCGGTTTCCGACTCCGTGAGGGACGAGGTAGGCTCGTCCATGATGAGCACCTGGGCGTTGAGCGACAGCGCCTTGGCAATTTCCACCATCTGCTGCTGGGCTACCGACAGGGTTTTGACCAAGGCGTCCGGTGAGATGTCCTGCCCCAATTGGCGCAGGCATTGCTGTGCCTGGCGGCGCAGTGCCGCCCGGTCAATCAGCCAGCCTTTGCGTGGTTCGCGGGCCAGGTAAATGTTTTCGGCCACCGTGAGGTGCGGAGCCAGATTCAGCTCCTGGTGAATGATGGCAATGCCGACAGCTTGGGAGTCCGCGGTGGAATGGAACTGGCAGAACTCGCCGCGGTAGTACAGGGCCCCTGCATCGGGCTGGTACTGGCCGCTGATCACCTTCATCAGCGTCGATTTGCCCGCACCGTTTTCGCCGCACACCGCGTGTACCTCGCCACTTCGCACCTCAAAGCTCACACTATCCAGGGCCAGCACCCCCGGGAAGCGTTTGGTGATCCCTTCCAGGCGCAACAGTGCGCCAGCCTCGGCGGGGCTGGGCACGAACGAACGGACGGGACCGGACACGGATGACAGCAATGCGAACTCCTCTTGGCGGGTCAGGGGGACCGTAAGGGATGAATTTGCTTTTTGCAAATTGGTAAGGCCACCTGACACAATGTGGCGTATTTGGCCTTACCAACAAGTGCGTGTGTATTAGTGTTTGCCCGTGGTCTGCTGGTTAAAACGGGTATGAAAGGACAAAAAAAACCAGCGCAGGTGCACAGGCCCGACCAAGGGTACCGGGGCTAGGTTGAGGGCGCTCATGACCACTCGCGGCGGTTCTCGACCCAGCGCTGTTCGGAGGCTTGCAGATGCATGCGCATGGCGTTCTGTGCGGCCAGTACGTCCCGGTTCTCCAGGGCGCGCAGGATGGTTTCATGCTCCTGCAGCGCAATGGCCCAGCTTTGGCCGGATTCGGAATGCGCGCTCAGGCGCGCGGCAATCGGGCTGTGGCGCTCGTCAAACAACTCGCCCACCAGCCGCTCCAGCACGGAGTTGCCCGTCATGGCGGCAATCGCCTGGTGAAACTGCCTGTCAAAGGCCAGAGGCGAGCGGTTTTGCGCCATGGCCGACAGCATGTTGTCCAGAATCTGCCGCAGCACCAACAGCGCTTCGGACGTGGCTTTGGCGCAGGCCTGCAGCACGATGGTGCCTTCGATGGCGGCGCGTGCCTGCATCAGCTCGATCGGGCTTTCGCCCATGGTGGCCAGGGACTGCGGCTTGCGCTGGGCCGCGCTGCAGACATACACGCCAGCGCCCATGCGCACTTCCACGCTGCCCTCAATTTCCAGTGCAATCAGCGCCTCGCGCACCGAGGGGCGTGAGACGCCCAGCTGCTGGGCCAGATCGCGCTCCGGCGGCAGCCGCGCACCCGCGGTGTAGTTACCCTTGTCGATGAAGGCACGAATCTGCTCGGCAATTTGTTGGTAAAGCCGACGGTTGTCGACCTGTTTGAGTTGATCCAGCATGACTCCTCCGCGTGAAGTGCAGTTTATGCGACGGCGGTTCTTGCTGGTGGGCTACGACTCGAAAAGGTAAGGCCAATTCAATAATTTTGGCACTAGCGACACCCATTTTGGAGCCAATTTTTGCCATCTGGAGTACCACTCGTACTTTGCGCCCCTCATGATCCAGCGCCACCACCTTGACCAGGTTGGGCAGGCGAGCCGGCGCCACAGAGCAAAGCGGGAGCCGGGACGATAATCCAGGTCAACCTTTTCGATTCCCCTTAGCCATGAAAGCATGACCTCCATGAAGACATTGACCGCCGCGCTCGTCGCCCTGGCCTCTCTTGCCCTGTCCACCGCAGCCCTTGCCGCCGCCCTGGCCGAGACCCKGCCCAGCGGCGTGAAGATCGTACACAGCACCGACGGTACCGGCTCGCAACCCAAGGCGACCGACACCGTCAAGGTGCATTACCGCGGCACGCTGGCCGACGGCAAGGAATTTGACAGCTCCTACAAGCGCGGCGCACCGGCCACTTTTCCGCTGAACCGTGTTGTGCCCTGCTGGACCGAAGGCGTGCAGAAAATCAAGGTGGGCGGCAAAGCCACGCTGACCTGTCCGCCGGCCACAGCCTATGGCGAGCGTGGCGCGGGAAACGCCGTGCCGCCCAATGCCACCCTGACATTCGACATTGAACTGCTGGCCATCGAAAAATAGGGCTAACTGCTGCTCTCCAGCAGCATCAGCAGCTTGTCGTCAAACGCCTCAGGCCGCTCAAACTGCACCCAGTGGCCGGCCTTTTCGATCCAGCTCAAACCCCTGAAATCGCAGGCCTGTGCCAGCGCCGCTTCCAGCGCATCCGCCTTTCCGCGATAAAGCGCATCTTCACGGCCATAGATGGCATGAACCGGGCACCGCACGCGTGTCAGCGACTGCGCCAGTGCGTCGGTACGCGCGAGCCTCCGGCCTTTCATGCGGTCACGCAGGACGTTGGCCACATGGAGCCGCAAGGCCAGCCCGGTGATGATTTCCCGCCGGAAGAGCATCAAGGCGGCGAGGTTATGCCGGTGGATGGCGTCGCGCTGTTGTGGGTCTTCAAGGTGGCGCCAGGCGCGCAGGCGCACGGCCTTTTCCGGTGTGACACCCAGCCCCGGCGCGCCCACCAGCACGACGCGCGCGGCCCGCGCCGCAAAACGCTCCGCCAGAAAACCGGCCACCATGCCGCCGAATGAAAACCCGACCAGATCGCACGGTGCATCACCGGCCAGCATCTGCAGTCCCTGCTCCACGGGCCCGGGCAACACATCCGCATCCGTGCCCTGCGCAGGCGCAGCCGAGTCCCCGAAACCGGGAAGGTCAGGCACCAGCACGCGGCGGCCCGAGGCCACCAGCGCCGGAATGTTTCGCAGCCAGTGCATCCAGCTACCACTGCCGCCATGGAGCAGCACCAGCGGCGCCAGTCCTGGGCGATGCTTTTCCGCTTCCCAGACATGCCAGATCATTTGTCCGCTTCCGCAGGGGGTTTCGATGCGGCGGGCGCTTCGCGCCAGCGCCTGCGCTTCTTCAGGCAGTTCAAAGTCCAGGGAAGGGGTCATTCGGCATTTATACCCTGCCCACCATGCGGCCATTGGGAAGCTCCTAAACTGATCCCGCTGCCCCATGTCAGGGGCACGCCAGAGGCGTCAGCCGCTACACCCTACCTTCCATGATTCCTTTTTCCGTCCTCGACCTGTCCCCCATCGTCAAGGGCGCAACAGCAGCTGATGCCTTTCGCAATACCCTGGCGCTGGCACGCCATGCTGAGCAGCTGGGCTATCACCGTTTCTGGCTGGCCGAGCACCACAACAACCCCGGCATTGCCAGCGCCGCCACCGCAGTGGTCATTGGCCATGTGGCAGGCGGAACCCAAACCATCCGCGTGGGCTCCGGCGGCGTGATGCTGCCCAACCACTCGCCGCTGGTCATCGCCGAGCAATTCGGCACCCTGGCTTCGCTGTACCCGGGCCGTATCGACCTCGGGCTGGGGCGCGCGCCGGGCACCGACCAGCTCACCGCACGCGCGCTTCGGCGCGACCACCAGAACAATGCCGACACGTTTCCGCAGGACGTCGAGGAGTTGCAGGCCTACTTTGAACCGGTGGAGCCCGGCCAGAAAATCCGCGCCGTGCCGGGCGCTGGCCTCAAGGTGCCGCTGTGGCTGCTGGGCTCCAGCCTCTTCGGCGCCCAGCTCGCCGCCCTGCTGGGCCTGCCTTTCGCCTTCGCATCGCACTTCGCACCCGACATGCTGATGCAGGCGCTGGACCTGTACCGCAGTGGCTTCAGACCTTCCGCCCAGCTCACCAAACCTTATGCCATGGTGGTGGCCAATGTCGTGGCGGCCGAAACGGATGAAGCGGCACGCTACCAGCTCACCTCGGTGCAGCAGGCCATGACCAACCTGCTGCGCGGCACGCCGGGGCCCATGCCGCCCCCCATCGACGATATCGAAAGCTATTGGTCTCCGGCCGAGAAAGCCGGCGCACAACGCATGTTGCGCTACGCCGTCGCGGGTTCGGCGGCCACGGTTGAAAACCAGCTCCAGCGCTTCATCGAGGACACCCAGGCCGATGAACTGATGGTGACCACCCACATTTACGACCCTGCCATCGCCCGGCGCTCCCTGGAAATCACCGCGCAGGTGCGGGACAGGCTGCGGGAGGAAAGCGTGAGCCGCGCATAGCGCTATTGTTTTGATAGCTGCTGGCGCTCGTCCCTATTGGCCTGGAGCCTTAAATTGCTTCTAATTCGTCGCACCTGTTCCATCCGCCCGAAATCAGCCATGCCGGGATGCAGCGCCGCAGACCCATCCAGTCACCGACATACAGGCGCGCCCGTTGGCACAAATCATGCAAAGCTGAAATACCCGCCCGCGGGCAACAGGCCAGCTTTCCATGCACCCATTTCCACCGCCCGAACGCCACACCCTTTTTGACGATGCGCAGGGCATCTTTACGGGCACGCTGTTTGTGTCGCTGGCGATGGTGATCTTCAACCAGGCAGGTCTGCTGACGGGCGGTACGGCCGGCGTGGCCTTTGTGCTGCACTACGCCACGGGCGTGAGTTTCGGCAAGCTGTTCTTCCTGGTCAACCTGCCCTTTTACTGGTTCTCCTGGACGCGCATGGGCCGCGAGTTCACCGTCAAGACCTTCCTGTCCATTGCATTGCTGTCGCTGCTGGCGGACTGGTCACCCAGGGTGCTCGACATCGCAGACATCCACCCGCTGTACGCCGCGCTGGTGGGCGGCCTGCTGCTGGGAACCGGCTGCCTCTTCCTGGCCCGGCACCGGGCCAGCCTGGGCGGCGCCACCATCGTGACGCTCTACCTGCAGGAAAAGCACGGCTGGCGCGCCGGCAAGGTACAGATGGCTATCGATTCGGTTGTGGTGTTGATGGCGCTGACGGTCGTGCCCCCTGAGCGCGTGGCGTATTCAATCATGGCCGCCGTGCTGATGAGCCTGTTCCTCTGGGTCAATCACAAACCCGGGCGCTACACGGTGACCTGAAAGGCACGTGATGGATGGGTAGGCCGACTCAGTCGCCGCCGCCCACCTTGCCCCGTGAAGACTTGATTTCCGAACGCTGGCTTTTCCCGGCCAGGCGGCGCTGCTTCGAGCCGTAGGTGGGTTTGGTAGCACGCCGCGCCCGGGGCGGTGTGGAGACGCTGTCAACAATCTCCTGCAGACGCGCCATGGCATCGCTGCGGTTCATTTCCTGGGTGCGGTGCTGCTGGGCCTTAAGCACCAGCACGCCCTCCTGCGTGATGCGTCCGTCGCTCGTCGCCAGCAGTCGCTCCTTGACGGCGTCAGGCAGCGACGAGGCCGCGATGTCAAACCGAAGGTGAATGGCGCTCGACACCTTGTTGACGTTTTGCCCGCCAGCGCCCTGCGCGCGGATGGCGCTGAACTCCACCTCGCGTTCGTCAACGGGGAATTTCGGTGGCGCAGCCATGGTCAGCGCCGCAGGCGGTCAGGCCGCCAGCTCGGCCAGGCCGGCGATGGCCAGCGCGTAGCCCTTGACGCCAAAGCCGGCCATCACGGCCTTGGCCGCCGGTGAAATATAAGAGTGGTGACGGAAAGCTTCGCGCGCATGCACGTTGCTGATGTGCAGCTCGATCACCGTGACGCCTGCGCCCTTGATGGCATCGTGCAGGGCAACGCTGGTGTGGGTGTAAGCACCGGCATTCAGCACGATACCCGCCAATGTGCCCACAGCCTGGGCGCGCCCGGCTTCATGAATCGCGTCAATCATCACGCCTTCGTGGTTGCTTTGGCGAAAGTCGAGCTTGAAACCCTGGGTCACGCAGGCCTTGGTGCACAGCGCCTCTACGTCGGCCAGGGTTTGCGAGCCGTACACAGCCGGCTCGCGCGTTCCCAGCAGGTTGAGGTTGGGGCCATTGAGGACAAGGACTGTTTTCATGAAGCGGGGCTTTCCGGATGTTCGGGTGGATTGGGGTTGGCTACTTGCTTGGGCAGATTATCAACGCTGCCGCCGCCACCCCATCACCGAAGCACTCTGTCCCCTGCTCCTGCACCTGCCCGATCAACCCGCTGGCAGCGGCCCCTAGCGCAAGCTTTCAAAAAAGCGTTCCAGCAGATCGGCAAATGCCTCCGGCTGCTCCACCGCGCTCAAATGCGCTGCCGGCAAGGTGCGCAATTGCGCGCCCTTGATGCTGGCACAAATGGCTTCCGACA
>NZ_JBFUBD010000089.1:0-10852 GCF_056405935.1 Polaromonas sp. P1_E3 | reverse complement strand
GATCAGGTATTTGGTGTCCTTGAGCCACTCTTTGGGCAGCACGGGCTTGATGATTTCTTCAATGATGGCTTCGGTGAACGAGGCCTTCATCTTTGTGGAAGATTCAGACTGGTCGGGGCTGTGCTGGGTGGACAGCACCACGGTGTCGATGCTGTGAGGCTTGCCGTCCACGTAGCGCATGGTCACCTGGCTCTTGGCGTCAGGACGCAGGAAAGGCAGGCGGCCGTCCTTGCGCAGCTGGGCCTGGCGTTCCACGAGGCGGTGCGCGTAATAAATAGGCGCGGGCATCAGGTCGGGTGTTTCGTCGCAGGCGTAGCCGAACATCAGGCCCTGGTCGCCGGCGCCGATGTTCAGGTGGTCGTCGGAGGCGTGGTCCACGCCCTGGGCGATGTCGTTGGACTGCTTGTCATAGCAGACCATGACGGCGCAGCCCTTGTAGTCGATGCCGTACTCGGTGTTGTCGTAGCCGATGCGCTTGATGGTGTCGCGGGCGACCTGGATGTAGTCGACATGCGCGTTGGTGGTGATTTCACCGGCCAGCACGACGAGGCCGGTATTGGTCAGGGTCTCGGCGGCGACGCGGCTGCGCGGGTCCTGCTTGAAGATCGCATCCAGGATCGCGTCGGAAATCTGGTCTGCCACCTTGTCGGGATGGCCCTCGGAGACGGATTCGGATGTAAAGAGAAAATCGTTCGCCATTGCGTACACTCCATGAAAAGTTTGTCGGCGCGTTGCCGGCTGGAATGCTTCGGCGAACGCTTTAGCAGTTTGGTTTAATGTCGCCCTGCAAGTTGTTCAGTAACTCGGCGACAGCCCGCATTATATGACGGCTGGATTCCGGCCGGAGTAACCTTTCGATACCCCCTTTCAACTGATTCATGCTCTGGTTGTTCCGCTTCTTTTCCCTCTGGCCCCTGGCTGCGCTGCACGCACTGGGCGGTGCCCTGGGCTGGCTGGTGTGGGGCCTCAGTCCGCGCTACCGCAGGCAGTTCAGGGCGCATGTGGCCCAGGCTGGCCTCCCTTTTTCGCTGGCCCGGCCGGCGATTGCCGAGGCGGGACGTTTTATTGCCGAACTGCCGAAATTGTGGATGCGGCCCGCCGCTGAATCCTGCCTGGGCAATGTCCGTGTCGAAGGCCAGGCGCACGCGGAGCAGGCTTTTGCCCAGGGCCGCGGGGTGATATTTTTCGGCCCGCATTGCGGCAGTTTCGAACTGGGCCCTCAGGCGCTTGCCGAACTGTATGGGCCGATCACCGCGATTTACCGGCCCGCGCGCAAGGCCTGGCTGGCCCGGCTGGAAAGGCTGGCGCGTGACCGGGCCAATCTCACCGTCGTGCCTGCGTCCTTGAGTGGCATTCGCCTCATGCACAAAACCCTCAAGGCCAACCGGGCCGTCGCGTTGCTGACGGACCAGGTGCCTCCCGAAGGCCTGGGGGTATGGGCGCCCTTTTTCGGCAAGCCGGCCTATACGATGACCCTGGCCGCACGGCTGGCGTTGCAAAGTGGTGCGGTGCTGCTGCCGGTCAGTTGTGAACGCCTGTCCCGCGGCAGGGGCTATTTCCTCAAGATATGGGCCCCGGTGCAGGAGATGGACGCCTCTGATGCCGGCGCGCGCGCCGACCTGCTGCATGGGGTGACGCAGATCAACCGGGCGATCGAGGCCATCGTGCTGAGCCAGCCGGGCCAGTATTTGTGGGGCTACGCCCGCTACAAGACACCACGCAAGGAAACATCCCTTTGAAGACTCCCCGCCAGATGGCCAGCCGGATCGTGACCCGCGGCGGCATTTTTTTCATGCGGGTGCTGGCGCTGCTGCCGCTTTCCTGGACGCGCGGCCTGGGCGTGCTGCTCGGCTGGATTCTCTACGCAGTGGTCGGCTCGCGGCGGCGCGTGGTGGCCACCAATTTCGCGTTGTGTTTTCCGGGTTATCCGGCCGCCGAACGGCGCCGCCTTACGGTGCTGACATTCGTGTTTTTTGCCCAGGCCTGGCTGGACCGCGCCTGGCTGTGGCATGCCCCCAAGGCCTGGGTGCAGCGCCGCGTTCAGGTGACAGGCGCTGTGCAGGAGCTTGAGGGCAACGATCCCACAGTGATATTCCTGCCGCATTTTGTGGGCCTGGACGCGGCTTGGGCCGGGGTAGCGCTGCAGATGCCGCGGCCCTCGACCACTATTTACACCGACCAGTCGAACAAGCTGGTGGACCGCTGGATATTGCGGGGCCGGCGGCGTTTTGGCAACCTGCGGCTTTTCGGCCGGGTGGATGGCGTCAAGCCCATTGTGTCGGCGCTGCGGCAGGGCCAGCCGCTTTATCTGTTGCCTGATATGGACTTTGGCCCGGCTGAATCCGTGTTTGTGCCTTTTTACGGCATACCGACGGCAACGGTGCCGTCCCTCTCGCGGTTCGCCCGCCTGGGCCGCGCCAAGGTATTGCCTTTGCTGCCTCGCATCACCCCAACGGGTTATGAGGTGACGGTGCTGCCGGCCTGGGAGGATTTCCCCAGCGATGACCCGGTGGCCGACACGGCGCGCATGAATGCGCAACTGCAGGATTACATCAACACCATGCCAGCCCAGTATTACTGGGTGCACAAGCGCTTTAAAACGCGGCCCGAAGGCGAGCCATCCCTGTATTGACGGCGCGCTGGTTGAGGCTGGGATTTTTGAGAATAGGTCTACAGGCCATACAGGACGAGCGCAAGCAGCTATTAAATCAATAGCAATCTAGCGAAGAAAATCCTGCAGGTGGGCCGCGACCAATGCGGGCTGCTCGTGCACGATCCAGTGCGTTGCGCCTTCGATTCGGCGCAAGTCCATTTGCGGCACATAGTCGTCCAGGCCTTCCAGCAGCGCGGGCGGCAAGGCCGTGTCGTCCAGGGCCCAGAGCACCAGCGTCGGCAGGTGGATTTCCAGCATTTCTCGTGGAATGCTCACTGCGGCAGCGGCCGGGTCGTTATGGGGCGGACCGTGCCGGGGCGGGCGCAAGGGCGAGGCCCGGTAGTAATTGCAGGGGCCTGTGAGGCCCTGGCGCCAGATTTCGCGGTATTGGTCCTTCACAGCATCCGTCAGCCAGGCGTGCGGCCCATCGACCGCGCCCATGTTGGCAAAAAAATCCCAGAGCCGCCGAAAGTCATTTTCGGCCAGCAAGGCTTCGGCATCCGGGCGAATCAGGAAGTTCATGTAGGCGCTGGCGGCTTGCTGCGCCGGTGAATGCTGCAGCTCGCGCAAAAAAGTGCCCGGATGCGGCGAGTTGATGATGGCCAGCTTTTTCATCAGCGCAGGATGGCCCGCGGCCAGGTTCCAGGCCACCGCGCCGCCCCAGTCGTGGGCCACCAGGCAAGCCAGTTGACCCCCCTCCAGCGCAATCAGCGCTGCAATGTCCTGCACCAGGTGTTTGGGCCGGTAGGCGGCCACATCCAGTGGCGTGCTCGAATGTTCAAAGCCGCGCAGGTTGGGTGCTACACAGCGAAAGCCGCCGTTTTCGGGCCGCGCAAAGTGCTCCAGCAAGCCGTCCCAGACAAAAGCGGCTTCTGGAAAGCCGTGCAGGAACATCAGGACAGGGCGGCCTTTTTCACCGGTTGTACGGCAGGACAATGTGATGCCGTGGGGCAATGAGTGCAGGCTGGTAACGATCATGTTGCTACGTTTTTAATAGCTGCTTGCGCCCGTCCTTGTTGGGTTGCAGCCGTTTTCTTTGAAAATCAGGCTTTGGCACCCCTTGCACCTGAAGCCGCTCCGTCGTTGATCTCAGGCAGTTCTTCAGACGCTGGTTTGGCGGGTTTTTCGGGTTTTACCGGTTTCTCTGCCGGATGGGCCCAGTCCCACAAATGCTGGGCGACTTCCTCGACACCGCGGCGCTTGAGCGAAGAAAAGAGTTTGACGTCTCCGCCGCCGGCCTGCAGTCGCACAATGGACAGCGCCTTGGCCGCTTCGGTCTTGTTGAGCTTGTCGGACTTGGTCAGCAGCACCAGGAACTTGAGGCCGTCTTCCACCCGCGGCCGGATCACGTCCAGCAGGATTTCGTCGAGCTCGGTCAGGCCCAGGCGCGGGTCGCACAGCAGCACCACGGCCTTGAGGTTGTCGCGCGTCTGCAAATAGTTGCCCATCACCTGCTGCCAGCGGTACTTGGCTTCCTTGGGCACGGCCGCATAGCCGTAGCCCGGCAGGTCGGCCAATACCGCGTCCGTCACGCCCTGTTTGCCCAGGCTGAAAAGGTTGATGCTTTGGGTACGGCCCGGTGTCTTGGAAGCAAACGCCAGCCGGTGTTGCTGTGTCAGGGTGTTGATGCAGGTGGATTTACCGGCGTTGGAGCGGCCGACAAAGGCGATTTCAGGCACGTCCACACGGGGCAGGTGCTTGAGTTCGGGTGCTGTGGTCAGGAATTTGGCCGTGTGCAGCCAGCCCATGGCGATCTTGGGATCAGGGGCGCCGGGTACGGCTGCGGGCGGTTTGGGCTTGGGTGTGGAGGCTGAAGTCATTGGTCGGGCGGTCCCTGAAGGTCGGTTGTGCGCCACGGGCTTGCGTGGAAGGGAGCAAATGCCCTCAGATGGGGCTCGGAGGGTGCTTGAACCCTTGTGGCGCCAGCGGCCGGTTGCCGCGGCAAGACCCGAATAATCGGGGGTGCCCTGAAGCCATTGTAAAATCAGAAAGTTATAAGTTTTGTGCGCCAACCAATTAAAACCCCCGATATGAAGCTGTTCGTTACTTCTCTCCTGGCCGCCTTGCTGGCCGTGCCTGCCGTGTCGTCTTTTGCTGCCGGCGAAGCCGCACCTGCACATGGCGCCGCTTCGGCCCCCGCAGCAGCAGCCCCGGCCAAGGTCGCCAAGYCTGACCTGGTCAAGGGCGAGGCCAGCTTCACCGCAGTGTGCGCCAGCTGCCACGGCGCCGACGGAAATTCYGGCACCCCTGCCAACCCCAAGCTGGCGCAGCAGCACCCCGAATACCTGGTCAAGCAGCTGCAGGAGTTCAAGGCCGGCAAGCGCAAGAACCCCATCATGCAAGGCTTTGCGGCGGCGCTGTCTGACGACGACATGAAAAACATCGCCTACTGGGCGACGTCCAAGAAAGCCAAAACCGGCTTTGCCAAAGACAAGGAACTGGTCGCGCTCGGCGAGCGGATCTACCGCGGCGGCGTGCAGGACCGCCAGATCGCAGCCTGCGCAGGCTGCCACAGCCCGACCGGCGCCGGCATTCCTTCCCAATATCCCCGCCTGAGCGGCCAGCACGCCGAATACACGGTGACGCAGTTGACGGCTTTCCGTGACGGCGGGCGCACCAACAGCCTGCCCATGAGCCAGGTGGCCGCCAAGCTGAACGACCGTGAAATCCGCGCGCTGGCCGACTACATAGCCGGCCTGCGCTGAGCAAAGGACGGCAAAGGCCCGGCAGGCGAGTGATTTTTTGCTGAAAGTACCCGCAGGTTGCCTGCAGTATTGAACCCAAGCCTCCAAAACCAATCACACCAAGGCGGGTCTTTCTGATGAAAGCCCGCCTTTTTGCTTTTTCCCCTTCTTTTAGTCCGCAGGCCTTCCTGGGCCAACCGCAGGTTCCATTTCAAGCATGACAGTTTCCACCGAGGGTATGAAAGTCAATTGGGGCTCCCGCAGCTGGCGGGCGGCGGTGGAACTGCTGTCGTCCATGCGGTTTTCCATTTCGCTGCTGACTGTGATCTGCATCGCGTCGATCATCGGCACGGTGCTCAAGCAGGCGGAGCCGCTGGGCAACTACGTGAACCAGTTCGGCCCGTTCTGGGCGCAGGTGTTCAGCCTGCTCAGCCTCAACACCGTGTACAGCGCCTGGTGGTTTTTGCTGATCCTGGCTTTTCTGGTGGTCTCTACTTCTTTGTGCATTGCGCGCAATGCCCCCAAGATCTTCGCGGACCTGAACCAGCTCAAGGAAAACGTCCGGGAGCAAAGCCTCAAGGCCTTTGGCCACCGTGCCGAGGCTGCATTGGCCGAGTCACCCGAAACGGCTGCGCGCCGCATTGGCCAGACGCTGGTGCAAAGCGGCTGGAAGGTGAAGCTGCAGCAACGCGCCGGCAACGGCTGGATGGTGGCTGCCAAAAAAGGTGCGGCCAACAAGCTGGGCTACATCGCGGCGCACAGCGCGATCGTGCTGGTCTGCGTGGGCGGCCTGCTCGACGGCGACATGATCGTGCGCGCGCAGATGTGGCTGAACGGCAAATCGATTTATGCCGGTGGCGGCCTGATTGCCGACGTGCCGGCCCAGCACAGGCTCAGCGACACAAACCCGACGTTTCGCGCCAACCTCCTGGTGGCTGAAGGCACACAGTCCAGCACCGCCATCCTGAACCAGCCGGGCGGCGTGTTGCTGCAGGAGCTGCCGTTTTCCATCGAGCTCAAGAAGTTCATCGTTGAGTACTACTCGACCGGCATGCCCAAGCTTTTTGCCAGCGACATCATCATCCACGACAAGGAAACCGGCGAGAAGATTCCGGCGCGCGTAGAGGTCAACCATCCGGCCAACCACCGCGGCATCGAGATTTACCAGTCGAGCTTTGACGACGGCGGCTCCAGCGTGACGCTCAAGGCCATTCCCATGGCTGCGGCCAGCAAGCCATTTGAAATTCAGGGCACGATTGGCGGCTCCAGCGGCCTGACCAATGGGCAGGGTGAAGGCGCCGAAAAGCTGACGCTGGAATACACCGCGCTGCGGGTCATCAATGTAGAGAACTTCGCGTCGGGCGGCTCCATGGGTTCCGGTGCCGACGTGCGCAAGGTCGACCTGCACCAGGCGATTGATACGCGGCTTGGCGCGGCGAACAAGACCGTGACACAAAAGGAACTGCGCAACGTGGGTCCCAGCGTGAGCTACAAGCTGCGCGATGCATCCGGGCAGGCCCGTGAATTTCACAACTACATGCTGCCGGTCAAGACGGATCCGGCGGAAGACAGCCCGGCGGTCTACCTGATGGGTGTGCGCGAGACACCATCGGCGCCCTTCCAGTACCTTCGCATTCCAGTAGACGCGGAAGGCGGCATGGAGACCTTTTTGCGGCTGCGCGCGGCGCTCGCCAATCCGGCGCAGCGTGAGCTGGCGGTCAGGCGCTACGCGAGCCAGGCCATTGGTCGCGAGCGGCCAGAACTGATGCAGCAGCTCGCCGCATCGACGTCGCGGGCGCTGGCTCTTTTTGCCGGTGACGTTGCAGACGCAGCGGGCACCGCGCAAGGCTCGACAGGCAAGCCCAAAACCGCTGCAGGCCTGCAGGCCATTTCTGATTTTATGGAAGCCAATGTGCCCGAAGCCGAGCGCAACCGCGCGGGCGAGGTGCTGATCCGCATCCTCAACGGCGCCTTGTTTGAACTGACGCAGATGACGCGTGAGCAGGCCGGGCTCAAGCCGCTGGGCCAGGACGAAAAGACACGGGCCTTTATGTCGCAGATGGTGCTCAGCCTGTCGGACGCCAATTTTTATCCCGCACCCATGGCGTTTGAGCTGAAGGATTTCACCCAGGTCCAGGCCAGCGTGTTCCAGGTGGCACGCGCCCCTGGCAAGACCATTGTGTATCTGGGCTGTGCCTTCCTGATCCTGGGCGTGTTCGCCATGCTGTACGTGCGCGAACGCCGAGTCTGGGTCTGGCTGGCGCCGCGCGGCACCGGGGACGGCCAGGCAGAAGATGGCAATGTTGCGGGTTCAATGCCAGAATCTGCCGAAGGCCACAGCCACGCCACCATGGCCCTGTCGACCAACCGCAAGACCATGGACGGCGACAAGGAGTTTGAGATGTTGAAAACGAAACTGTTGCAGGCGCCTTTATGAATACCYCCACGATCAACAACACCGCGGTGAACACCACCACGCTGAAGGCCGGCGGCGACACCACGCTGAGCCTGAACGAAGGCTATTTCGCCCGCCGCAATGTGCTGGACTGGGTGTTTGCCGCGCTGGTCGCCGGCGGCTTTCTGTATGCCTTCGCCCGCTACAGCGATTTCATGGATGTCTATGAAAAAGGCATTTTGTTCGCGGCCATTCCGGCAGCCATCGCCATGGGCTGGTTCTGGCGGCCATTGCGGGTGCTGATGATGGTGGTCAGCGCCTTCGCGTTGCTGGGCATCGCTTCCTACCAGGGCGACCTGGCGCGCGCCGAACAGGTGTTCTGGCTCAAGTACTTCCTCTCCAGCCAGTCGGCCATTTTGTGGATGAGCGTGCTGTTCTTCATGAGCACCATTTTTTACTGGCTGGGCATGTTTGCCAAAGGCCAGAGCAGCACGCTGGAATCGCTGGGCTCCAAAATTGCGTGGGTGGCGATCGGCATGGCGCTGATCGGCACRCTGGTGCGCTGGTACGAAAGCTACCTGATCGGCGCCGACGTCGGGCACATCCCTGTCAGCAACCTCTACGAGGTGTTTGTGCTGTTCTGCTGGATGACGGCGGCGTTCTACCTCTATTTTGAATCGCAGTACAACACCCGCGCGCTCGGCGCTTTCGTGATGCTGGTGGTCAGCGCCGCGGTCGGCTTTCTGCTCTGGTATACGGTGGTGCGCGAAGCCCATGAAATCCAGCCGCTGGTGCCCGCGCTCAAAAGCTGGTGGATGAAGCTGCATGTGCCCGCCAACTTCATCGGCTACGGCATGTTCTCRCTGGCTGCCATGGTGTCGCTGTCTTACCTGATCAAGCAGCAGGCCGATGAAAAGCAGTGGTACCGGCTCACGCCGCTGTGGCTGCTGGGTGTGGTGCTGTGTTTTGTGCCCATCGTTTTTCGCAGCAAGTCGCCGGCCGAAGTGGGCGGCAGCTACTACTGGGTCGGGTACCTGGCCGTGTCGGGGCTGATCGCTGCCGGCATCCTTCTGGGCCGCAAGCGCATCGCCGCACGCCTGCCCAGTTTTGAGGTGCTGGATGATGTGATGTACAAGGCGATTGCCGTCGGCTTTGCCTTTTTCACCATTGCCACCGTACTCGGCGCCTTGTGGGCTGCCGAAGCCTGGGGCGGCTACTGGAGCTGGGACCCCAAGGAAACCTGGGCGCTGATCGTCTGGCTCAACTATGCGGCCTGGCTGCATATGCGGCTCATGAAAGGCCTGCGCGGCACCGTCGCTGCCTGGTGGGCACTGGTTGGGCTGGCAGTCACCTCATTCGCCTTCCTGGGCGTCAACATGTTCCTCTCGGGGCTGCACAGTTACGGAACCTTGTAGCTGTCGGCGAGTCTTTTAAAAGCCTGGCTGAATCCCTGTAAGAAGTTGCTGCGTATTCAGACTAACCCTTAAACGGATTTCAAGGACTCACATGCTCATCAAGACTCACGCCAGCGGCTTCGACCATCCCGTTCCCAGCGAGATCACGCCGCAAGGTATTTATCACGGCCGGCGCGACCTCATCAAGCTGATGGCCACAGGCGCTGCGGGCGCTGCCATGGCCAGCTGGGCGGGGCGCGAGGCGATGGCGCAGACGGTGCAGAAACCCGGGAAGCTGGCAGCTCTTGCCGGCGGTAAATCGGCGGTGGCCGGTGCGGTGACCATGGAAAAGGTCACCGATTACAAAGACGCCTCCACCTACAACAATTACTACGAGTTCGGCACCGACAAGGCCGACCCGGCAAAGAACGCCCACACGCTCGTAACCAAGCCCTGGTCGGTGGCGGTCGAAGGCCTCGTCAAGCAGCCCAAGACTTTTACGCTCGAAGACCTGATCAAGCTGGCGCCGCAGGAAGAGCGTATTTACCGCCTGCGTTGCGTCGAGGGCTGGTCCATGGTGATCCCGTGGGTGGGGTATTCGATGTCCGAGCTCATCAAAAAGGTAGAGCCGCTGGGCAACGCCAAATACGTTGAATTCATCACCCTGGCCGACCCCAAGACCATGCCGTTTGTAGGTTCCCGGGTACTCGACTGGCCTTATGTGGAAGCCTTGCGCATGGACGAGGCCATGCACCCGCTGGCGATGCTGGCTTTCGGCATGTATGGCGAAGTGCTGCCCAACCAGAACGGCGCACCGGTGCGCATGGTGCTACCCTGGAAGTACGGCTTCAAGAGCGGCAAGAGCATCGTCAAGATCCGCTTTACCGACAAGGAGCCGCGCACCGCCTGGAACAAGGCTGCTGCACAGGAATACGGCTTCTATTCCAACGTGAATCCTGACGTGGACCATCCGCGCTGGAGCCAGGCCACCGAACGCCGCATTGGTGAAGACGGCCTCTTTGCCAAGAAGCGCAAGACGCTGATGTTCAATGGTTACGAGGCGCAAGTGGGCCAGCTCTATGCGGGCATGGACCTCAAGAAGAATTTCTAAAGATATGACCCCCACGCTTGCCGCTTCGCGTACTGCGCTGCCCCCCGAGGGGGCCGCTGCGCCTGCTGCCCGGCAAAGCCGGTTCCGCGGCCCCTGCTGGCGTAAGGTCCATGCTGCGTTGCATCTCCACGAGCGTCGGCCCGGTGGCGTATGGCTTTGATGGCGCAGCAAAAATGGTTGCTGCATCCGGCGGCTAAACCCATCCTCTTCGGTGTCTGCCTGTTGCCTTTCGCATGGCTGTTCTACGGCGCTTTCACCAACCAGCTTGGGGCCAACCCGGCTGAGGCGCTGATTCGCGCCACGGGCGACTGGACACTGCGTTTCATCTGTATTGTCCTTGCGGTCACGCCGCTGCGGGTCATCACCAGCACGCCTGCGCTGGCGCGCTTTCGGCGCATGCTGGGGTTGTTCGCGTACTTTTACGTCGCCATTCACCTGCTGAGCTACAGCTGGTTCGACATGGGTTTTGATTTTGCCGATATTGCCAAAGACATTGCCAAGCGGCCGTTCATCCTGGTGGGGTTTTCGGCCTTTGTGTTGCTGACGCCCCTGGCGGCAACGTCCTTCAATGCCGCCATCAAGGCCATGGGCGCCAAACGCTGGCAATGGCTGCAC
>NZ_JBFUBD010000088.1:0-10870 GCF_056405935.1 Polaromonas sp. P1_E3 | reverse complement strand
CAAGGGCGTGTGCCCCAATTGCGGCGGCGGCTTCACCGTGCGGCCGAGCCGACCCGAGCGCTTTCTCGCCAAATACCCGCCTTCAACCGAACGTGTCTACAAGCCAGAAGGCTGCGGAGCCGCGGCGTGAACACCGCCACGCTGCTGCTTTTTTCCGTCGTGGCGCTGGTAGCCATCGCCACACCCGGCCCTACCGTGCTGCTGGCTTTGGCCAATGGCTCGCGCTACGGTGTACGGCGCTCGGTGCCGGGCATGCTGGGGGCGGTGATGTCCGACTTCGTGCTGGTGGGTGCAGTCGCGCTGGGCCTGGGTGCGCTGCTGGCGGCCTCCGAGTTCTGGTTTTCAATGCTCAAGTGGGCGGGTGCGGTCTACCTGGCCTGGCTGGGCATTCGCCTGCTGCGTTCGCGCGGCGGGTTTGAGGTTCCCGCTGAAAACACCGCCGGCACACAACATGGTGCCCGCGCAATTTTCATGAAATCTTTTTTGGTCGCAGTGACCAACCCCAAGGGTTACCTGTTCTGCTCCGCCCTGCTGCCGCAGTTCATTGACCCGGCAGGCGCGCAGGCGCCCCAGTACATCGCCATTGCGCTGGTGTTTGCGGGCATCGATTTTTCTGTCATGTTTGCTTATGCCTTCGTCGGCGCGCGCGCGATTCGCCTGCTCAAGGCTTCGGCCACACGGTGGATAGACCGCACCTGCGGTGCGGCCCTGCTGGCCCTGGCAGGCTCGCTGGCGTTTTACCGCCGCGCAAACAGCTGAGCACGCGCTTTTTTTTGCAGGATTCAGGGCGCCACCAGCGCCTGAGGTGTCCGCGCACCCCTCCCCGCTGCTATCGGCGCATGGACTTTCCAGCTTAGTCCTGTAAACTGAGTCAGCCTTTCCCGAGGCTTCACGCATCTTCCCGGCCAGGATCGTAGATACGCCGCCCAGCGGCGCCACTCAGCACGATTCGTCGTTACTTTCACAGGAACATGGCCCATGTCACCCGTTACCAGCCTGAGCGCCCTCGATGCGCTCGCCAAAGCCGACGGCATCGAAGTCAGGCGCCAGGAGGCGCTGCTGAAAACCGGCGCGCTCCAAACCGCCATTCTTACCAGCGAAAACTTCTCGATCATCGCCACCGATGAAAAGGGCATCATCCAGCTCTTCAACGTGGGCGCCGAGCGCATGCTGGGTTATATGGCGGCCGAGGTCGTCAACAAACTCAACCCCAGCGACATTCACGACCCGCAGGAAGTGACGGCGCGCGCGCAGGCACTGAGCGAAGAACTCGCCACGACCATTGCGCCTGGCTTCGAGGCGCTGACTTTCAAAGCCTCGCGCGGCATTGAAGACATTTACGAGCTGACCTATATCTGCAAGGATGGCAGCCGGTTTCCGGCTATCGTGTCGATCACCGCCTTGCGCGACGACCTGGGCACCATCATCGGCTACCTGTTGATCGGAACCGACAACTCGGTGCGCAAGCAGGTTGAAGTGGCCTTGAAAGAAGCCATGGCAGTGGCCGAAAAGGCTAACCTCGCCAAATCCGATTTCCTCTCCAGCATGAGCCATGAGCTGCGCACCCCGCTCAGCGCCATCCTCGGCTTTGCGCAGCTGATCGAGTCCGGCACGCCAGAGCCCACGCCATCGCAAAAGCGCAGCGTGGACCAGATCCTTCAGGCCGGCTGGTACCTGCTGGACCTCATCAACGAAATCCTGGACCTGGCGCTGATCGAGTCCGGCAAGCTGTCGTTGTCGCTGGAACCGGTGTCGCTTGCTGAAGTCATGCGCGAATGCGAGACCATGATTGAGTCGCAAGCAGAAAAACGCGGCATCGCCGTGAGCTTTCCGGAGCTGGATACACCGGTCTTTGTCAACGTGGACCGCACACGCCTCAAGCAGGTGCTGATCAACCTGCTGTCCAACGCCATCAAGTACAACGTTGAGCACGGCAAGGTGACCCTCCAGTGCATCGACAAACCTCCCGGGCGTGTCCGTATTTGCGTCGAAGACACAGGCGAGGGCCTGGTGCCCGAGAAAATAGCCCAGTTGTTCCAGCCCTTTAACCGCCTCGGGCAGGAAGCCAGCGGCGAACAAGGCACAGGCATAGGCCTTGTCATGACAAAGCGGCTGGTTGAGCTGATGGGTGGCACCATCGGCGTGGAGAGCGCGGTCGGCAGAGGCAGCATGTTCTGGATCGAACTGAACGTCACCGCCGAACAGAAGTTTTCTCCRGAACTGCTCAATCTCGCGCTGGGCCCTGCAATGCATGAGCCCGCCGATCCACAAACCTGCACCGTGCTTTACGTCGAGGACAACCCCGCCAACCTGATGCTGGTAGAGGACCTGATCGCCAGACGCGCGGACTTCCGTTTGCTGTCAGCGCGCGACGGCATCAGCGGCATTGCGATTGCCCGGGCCTMGCTTCCGGATTTCGTCCTGATGGACATCAACCTTCCCGGCATCAGCGGCATTACCGCCATGAAGATCCTGTCGGAAGACCCCTTGACGCGGGATATTCCCGTGGTGGCGCTCAGCGCCAACGCCATGCCGCGCGACATTGAAAAAGGCCTGCAGGCCGGCTTCTACCGCTATCTCACCAAGCCCATCAAGATCAACGAGTTCATGGAAACCCTTGACCTGATGTTCAAGCTGGCAAAAGCTAAAACCGATCGCGCCGCAGCCAAAGGAATCAAGGTATGAACTCAGAATTCAACATCCTCCATGCCACCGTCCTGATAGTGGACGACCAGCCCGTCAATGTGCAGTTGCTGGAGCAACTGCTGGCAGGCGCCGGTTATACCCAGGTCAGCTCCACCACCAATCCGGCGGAGGTGGCCGCGCTGCACGCGAACCACCGCTACGACCTGATCCTGCTCGACCTGAAAATGCCCGGCATGGACGGCTTCCAGGTGATGGAGGCGCTCAAGGAAGACAAGCACGACAAATACCTCTCGGTCATCGTGCTGACCGCGGAACCGGCGCACAAGCTGCGCGCCTTGCAGGCCGGCGCCAAGGACTTCATCAGCAAACCGTTTGACCTGATCGAAGTCAAAACGCGTATTCACAATGCGCTGGAAGTGCGCCTGCTGTACAAAAAACTGGAAAACTACAGCAGGCTGCTGGAGCTCGCCGTGCAACAGAGCACCGCAGAAACGGACGAGGCGCGAAGCCGCTAATAGCGGGCCCCGCTGGCGCCGGCAGGCTTGCCGGCGTTTTATCGCCGCGTGGACAGTTGAGGTTGCTGTTACAGGCTGCAGCATTCCTACAAGGGAATGGGCGTGTTCCGACAAGGCGGTCACGCCCGCTTTTCTAGCCTAGGGGCTTGCCTGGAGATTTCATGACCAGCCTGCACCCACCCTCCTCTGTTTCGCTTTCTTCGCCTTCCCCATCCTCACATACCACCGTGCAGGAGGTCCGGATTCCCTGCGACGGGGGTTGGTTGTGTGGTGACCTTGCTGCCCCTGACGGCTTCAGCGGCCTGGTGCTGTTTGCCCACGGCAGCGGCAGTGACCGCCACAGTGCGCGCAACCGCCTGGTCGCCGCAAGGCTGCAGCAGGAAGGCATTGCCACCCTGTTGTTTGACCTGCTGACAGTAGAGGAGCAAAAGCGTGATGTCTATACCCGCCAGCACCGCTTTGACATCGCGCTGTCGACAAGGCGGCTGCAAGACACTACCTTGTGGGCGGCTTCGCAACCCGCGCTCCAGCATGCGGTTATCGGCTACTTCGGCGCCAGCACCGGCAGCGCCGCTRCGGTGATCGCCGCGGCGCGGCTTGGGCCGCGCGTCGCCGCCCTGGTGTCGCGTGGTGGCTGTGTCGACCTGGCGGGACCTGTCGCGCTGGCTGCCGTCACGGCACCCACTATCCTGATCGTGGGTGGCGAGGACCACGGTGTGGTGGACATCAACCGCAAGGCCTTCCAGCGGCTGCGTTGCGAGAAACAGCTCACCATCGTGCCGGACGCCACGCACCTGTTTGCCGAGAGCGGTGCCCTGGAGCAGGTCGCGGACCTGTCCGCCGCGTGGTTCGGCCCGCGCCTGGGCCGCGGCACCGCTGCCCCGACCCCCCCGAAGACAACGCTGGATGTCAGCCGCCTGGAGTACGCGCAATGACGGGCGTTTCTTTGCCTTACCATGACCGCGCCCACGCCGGCCGGCTGCTGGCGGAAGCCCTGGCGCATTACCGCGGCCGCCCCGGCCTGCTTGTGCTGGCCTTACCGCGCGGCGGCGTGGCGGTCGGGCGCGAAGTAGCCCGTGAACTGGAGGCGCCGCTGGACATTTTTGTGGTGCGCAAGCTGGGTTATCCGGGACATGAAGAATATGCCATGGGCGCCATGGCCAACGGCGGCGTGCGGGTGATGGATCCGCTGCCGGGCGTCACCCTGGAGCCGCAGGCCGTGGCTGCGGTGGTCGCCAGGGAAGAAGCCGAACTGGTACGCCGTGAACAGCTCTACCGCAACGGGCGCCCATCCATCAGCATTGCAGGRCGAACGGTCATTGTGGTGGACGATGGCTTGGCCACCGGCGCCACGATGCGCGCAGCCACGCTGGCTATCCGGCAGCAGCGTCCGCTGGAGCTCGTGGTCGCCGTGCCTGTCGGCGCCGAAGAAGGGTGCCGCGGGCTGGAAGATCAGGCCACGGAAGTGGTTTGCCCGGCCCGGCCGGAACCCTTCAGCGCCGTCAGCATGTGGTACCGCAACTTTCCCCAGGCCACGGACGACGAAGTGCGCAAGCTGCTGGACGATGCACGGCGGGAGCGCGCACTGCAAACAATCGCCTGACGCGGTGATGGCTTGGCGAGAGACCCGGCACCTCAATGAAAATCACGGCTTGAGGTGCCCAATCGCCCCAGCAGCGGCGTGAGGTCTTCGAGCCGATGCGCCACCAGGTTCCGCACCGCACCATAGCCTTTGGCGGTGCCATTTTCTTCACTGCGCTGCCACACGCCGTGAACCGCCAGCAGGCGTGAGTGCAAAAGCTCAGCGCGCTGCTCTTCCCGCAATGACTTCCACACAATGACGTTGACCGGGCCGGTCTCGTCTTCCAGCGTTACAAAGATGGTGCCGTTGGCGGTTTGTGGTTGCTGGCGCACGGTGACGATGCCGCAGCCAGCGACCTCCTGGCCGTCGGGCAACGCATTGAGTTCACTCGCAGTCAGCAGGCCGCGCCTGGCCAGTCGTCCGCGCAGCAAGGCAAGCGGGTGGCGGCGCAGGGTCRGGCCTGTGGCGTTGTAGTCAAACAGGATGTTTTCGCCTTCGGGGGTGTCGGGCAGTGCAAGCGGCGTTTCATGCGTGGGGACGGACTTGAGCAGCAACGGCGCCGGCTTGATGGCCGAGGCCTCCCAGACCTGCTGGCGCCGGTGGCCGGMCAGCGGCAGCAAGGCATCGGCTGCGGCCAGGGCGTTGATCTCAAGCGAGCCCAGCTGAGCGCGCGACACCAGGTCTTCGGTCGAGGTGAAGGGGGCCGCTGTTCTCGCCTGCACCAGCCTGATCACCGCAGCTTCAGACAGGCCGGCCACCAGGCGCAAGCCCAGGCGAACGGCTGGCTGGTTCTTGTGGATGCCCGGGTACTGCGCAGGAGGCGTGCTTTGGCCTGGCTCCAGTGTGCAATCCCACTCGCTGTGCATCACGTCGACTGCCCTCACCTCCACGCTGTGCCTGCGCGCGTCCTGTACCAGTTGTGAAGGCGCATAAAAGCCCATGGGCTGCGAGTTGATCAGCGCGGCGAGGAAACACGCGGGCTCGTGGCACTTGAGCCAGCAGCTCACATAGACCAGCTTGGCGAAACTGGCGGCGTGACTTTCAGGAAAGCCGTAGTCGCCGAAACCCATGATCTGGCTGAAGATGCGCTCGGCGAACTCCAGCGCGTAGCCGTTCTTCACCATGGCATTGATCAGCCGGTCACGGTAGTGGCCGACGCCGCCCTTGCGCTTCCAGGCTGCCATGGAACGGCGCAATCCATCGGCCTCACCCGGCGTGAAGTCAGCCGCGATGATGGCAATCTGCATCACCTGCTCCTGGAAGATCGGGATGCCCAAGGTGCGCTCCAGTGCCGGGTCCAGCGCCGGGTATTCGGAGGTGACCTTGCCTTCCTTGCGTTTGGTTTCGCGGGCCTTCAGGTAGGGGTGCACCATCCCGCCCTGGATGGGCCCAGGCCGTACGATAGCGACCTCGACGACCAGGTCGTAATAACAGCGCGGCTGCAAGCGCGGCAGCATGGACATCTGCGCCCGGCTTTCGATCTGGAAGACACCCGTGGTGTCTGCCTCGCAGATCATGTCGTAGGTTTGTTCATCTTCCAGCGGCAAGGTGTGCATTTCAAGGTTGCTGCCGCGCGTCTGGTTCACCATGTCCAGGCATCGCCTGATGGCCGATAGCATGCCCAGCGCCAGCACGTCCACCTTCATCAAACCTATGGCCTCCAGGTCGTCCTTGTCCCACTGGATGATGCGGCGTTTTTCCATGGAGGCCGGCTGCACCGGAACCAGCCGCGTGAGCTTGCCCTGCGTCAGCACAAAGCCGCCCACGTGCTGGCTCAGGTGGCGGGGAAAGGCCGGGCGTTCTTTGTCGCGCTTTTTGTGGTCGTCGGCTTCGGCTATTTCGTCTTCAGGTTGCGGATAAACCGCCATCAGCAGCCGGGACAGTTCCAGCCACTGCAGCACCGGCCCGATATCCGCTTGCACTTCGGCCTCGCGGATTTTTTCTTCTAGCACCTTGCTGCCGTCAAACCAGAAATGCTCTTTGGCATAGAGCTCCACCGTGTCGGGATCTATGCCCAGGGCCTTGCCCACGTCGCGCACGGCGCTGCGGGAGCGGTAGCTGATGACGGTGGCGGCAATGGCGGCGCGGTCATGGCCGTATTTTTCATAGATGTACTGGATGACTTCTTCGCGCCGCTCGTGTTCGAAGTCGACGTCGATATCGGGCGGCTCCTTACGCTCACGGCTGATGAAACGCTCGAACAGCAAATCGCTTTCCGACGGGTCGATGGCCGTGACTTCGAGGCAATAGCAGACGGCCGAGTTGGCCGCCGAGCCGCGGCCCTGGCAAAGAATGTCTTTGCTGCGGGCAAACCGCACGATGTCCTGGACCGTGATGAAGTACATCTCGTAGCCCAGTTCCTCGATGAGGGCCAGTTCCTTGCTCACCTGCCGCCTGATCTTGTGGGGAATGCGGCGCTGGTACCGCTTTTGGGCGCCCTGCCAGGCCAGCCGCCGCAAGCAAAAAGCAGGCGTTTCGGCCGCCGGCACCATGTCTTCGTGCGGATAACGATAAAGATCGCGAATCTCATCGAGGTTGAAGCTGCAGCGGCCGGCGATCTCCAGCGTGGCGCGCAGCAAATCGCGCGGGTAAACCTCGGCCAGCTTCATGCGCTGACGCAGGTGCGACTCGGCATTGGCCTGTAATGCAAAGCCGCATTCATGCACCGTGCAGCCCAGCCTGATGGCCGTCAGCACATCGTGCAGCGGCTTGCGCGAACGCAGGTGCATCAGCACATTGCCGGCAGCCACCAGCGCGATACCGGTGCGCCGGCTGACTTCGCGCAGTTGTGCCAGCCGCAAGGCGTCGTCCATGTCCTGCAGCAGTTCCACGGCCAGCCAGGCGTTGCCACCAAAATGCGCCAGCGCCCATTGCGCATGGACGCACAAAGCCCCGGTATCGATGGCCTCGGCCAGGGGTGACAACAACAGCTCGCAATCCTCCAGTATCGAAAAGTCCGTTTCGCCCAAAGCCACGCGGTAGCTGCCTTTTTCAAGGCTGTCGCCCACCTGGCGGGCGGTGGTGATGAACTCGCACAGATTGCCCCAGCCCGTGGCGTTGTGCGGCAGCACCACCAGCCGGAAGGCCGCATTTCCGGTTTCAGATCTCACCAGGAATTCCGCGCCTGGCAGCAACTGGATGGGGCCGTTGAGCTTCTCGAGCTGCTTAACCGCCTCGTGCGCCCGGACCACGCCGGCCACCGAGCATTCGTCGGTGATGGCAATGGCGCGGTAGCCCAGCTCGGCCGCTCGCACCACCAGCTCGTGCGCATGCGAGGCACCGCGCTGGAAGCTGAAATTGCTTAACGCGTGGAGTTCTGCATAGTCCGGCAGCATGATGGATTCGGAGAAGGCTTCGGGCGACATGGCGAACTCAAGCAAAAAAACCGTGCAAATACCAGTGGTGCCGCTGCTGCTGCGCCGCCTGGCCATCGGGCGCCAGCAAAGCCAGCCGGACGCTGTAAATCCACAGCAGGGAGCCCTGCTCGCTGCGGTAGACGTAGTAGTCACGCATCGTGGGCGGTGTGTGGCGCTCGGCATGTGCGCGGTAAGCGCCCTCGCTGGGCGCCAGCCAGCCGGTTGCCTCCAGGCGCTGCGGACCTGCTACGCGTGTGAGCTTGCCCTGGTAGAGCGGGCTGTTGCCTTGGGTCGCCAGGCGCAGCGGCTCGGGCAACAGCCAACTGGGGTAAAGGTCATCGACTTTGGCCAATGGTCCGGCATGAAGGGGTTCCCGTTTGTCGTCTGGCATTTTTCGGCCTTTTGATGCATGTTTTTGGCCTCCAGCCCTTTGCTGTCCAGCGCAACCAGCTATTGATTTGATAGCACCCCTGGCGCAGACCCAGCGCTGCATCAGCTCGGGCCGGTGGTCGCAGCAAGGCTGCCAGGCCTGCACATGGGCATCGCCCAGGCGKGCRCTSAGSCGCTCGACCARYTCCACCRCGCYGTCRCCCTGCYGSCGTGCYTCCATCAGCAGRCTGCCGGTGGCGGCGGCYGMATCRGCCAGCAGYTCGGTRRCCAGCGAYTGCARCGTCAGGCTGTGCACYGGCGCCGGCAGYTTTTGCTGCGCCAGGTGCTCGGAGATGAGGCGCGCCATGTGGCGCAGGTCTTGTGCGGGCTGGGCGGTGCGGATCTCGAGCTCGCCGGTCGGCGGCACGTCGCGGCGCTTGTCCAGGTGCCAGATGATTTTCAGGGCGCACAGCCCGCTCTGGCGCCCCAACAGCCAGGCGTGCAGGTGCACCAGCAGGCGCTCAACGCCCGCCATCAGCGCGGGCCCGTGGGTGACCAGCGCGTTGAGCTCCAGTTTTTCCTCAAAGTGCTCGGGCAGCACCTGCCACGCGTAGTCATCGGCTACGGTGCCGCGGGCGCGGTCCAGCGCCTCCAGCAGTTCGGCGCCAAAACGCCGGGCCACACCGTCGCGAGGCAGGCGCAGCAGGTCGTCCCAGGTGCGGCAGCCAATGCGCTCCAGCACACCCAGGTGCGCACGCGCGGCTGTCAACGTGTCCATGGGCAGGTCGGCCACACGCTTTTTGACAGACCCGGGCTGGTCTTGCTGCATCCGAAGACGCCCAAGCGCTATCAAAGATGTAGCACCTTGCGCCCGCTCAATAAGGGCCGCAACCTGATTTGATGCAAAAAACAGCTGAATTTTCTGCTCGAGCAGCTGCATCAGCCGGGCCAGCCCGCCAAAAAGGCGAAGGCTGCCCGTCACGTCCATCAGCACCGCTTCATCGACCAACGCCACGCGCGGGGTGAAGCTCAACGCCAGGCTGGCCACCGCCCGCTGCAGGGCAGCGGCGTCCTCGCTCCACTGCTGCGCCGCCTCAGTGGTGATCGAGATGCGCAATGCGATCCAGCAACGCATGGATGGGACTCCGGGGTGAGGTAACAGGCAGCGACACCAGCGACGGCAACAGGATGGGGGCAAGCTCCTCCCGCTTTTGCCGGGCCCTGTCGCGGCTGGCCGCCAGCAAGGCCGACAGCCGGGCGGGCCGGGTATCAAGCAGCACCGGCGCAGCCAGCGGCGGGCCGCGGCGCTTGAGCACATGGACGTGCAGGTTGCCGGCTTCGTTCACGGTGCCTTCGGCCAGCAAACGCAGCGGCGCAGGCGAGGACTCCTGCTGCGCCCGCGGCGGACGAAAAACCAACAACAGCTTGTTGTGCGCATGCGCGGCAATCTGCAGGCGGCGCAAATGGGCACTGCGCGCATCCGGCAGCCAGGCCAGCACGCTGTGCACATCGGCGCATTGCAGCGCTTCGCGCGTGGCCCACAGCAGTGACGGCGCGTCACCAAGCTTGCCCTGCACGCTGAGCAGCCGCTGCATGTTGACCCGGCGTGCGCCCAGCGCAGGGCCAAAGGGCAGCCAGGGCGCGCCCACCAGCACGGTGAGCCCGCCGGGCGTCTCTGCCTGCAGGGCTGCCAGTGCCGGCGCAATCAGGCCCCATTCATGCAGCCCGGCCTGCGGCTGCATCACCTCAACCAGCGCCCCCTGTGGCCAGCCGCCGCCGGGCAAAACGGCGTCCAGCGTGGCGTAGCCTGTGGGAAGGGTCCGCAAGCTCGCACTGCCCAGCTCGCCTGCGCGCCATACATGGGCGTTGGCAAGGTCCGGCAAGACGCGGTCCACAGGGGTTGGCGAAAGCATGGTGGGGGTTCAAATCGGGATAAATACTGTATTTATGTACAGTATATCGATTTGACCTCCGCCACGACAGGCTTTAGCCCTTCATGAAAGTCACCTAAAGGGATAAAACGCCATGGGCAAATGTTCGCCTGTCAGCGCCAAATATGGGTAGCGGCTGCTGCGGCAAACGCTCAGCGCGCTGCGGATCCCGTCCAGACCTGGACGGCCCTTTCAGCGGCGTTTCGCCTGGCGGACCATCAACACCAGGCCCACCAGCAGGATCGCCACAAAACACAGGAAAGACCAGTTGGCGATCGACAGGCCCAGGAAGGTCCAGTCAATCTTGGTGCAGTCGCCGCTGCCCTTGAAAATCATGGGAATGGCGCGCTTGAGCGGAAAAGTCTCGATCATTCCGTAGAAGTCGCGGCCGCAAGAGGCGATTTCAGGCGGGTACCACTGCAGGAAACTCTGGCGCGCCGCCACAAAAGCACCAAACCCCGAGAGCAGCAC
>NZ_JBFUBD010000087.1:0-10886 GCF_056405935.1 Polaromonas sp. P1_E3 | reverse complement strand
GGTGTGACTTTCTCCCCCGCCCATGCTCAAGTAACTGGAAACCGTGAGCGTAGGATTTTCTCGGATGAGCCGATCCAAGGTGGCGCGTGCTTCTTCAATTCGGCCCATTTGGGCCTGCGAATAAAGAAGTACACGCATGGTTGGCTGATGATGTACGTTGGCCTTCAGCGAGCGTTTCGCCAATTCGATGGCGCGCTCGTATTCGCCGTTGATTGATAACCCTGTCGCCAGAATCATGTCGTAGTAATATTTCATTGGATCAACTGGAGACAGGCTCGAGGCCACTTCGGCTTCACTGACTGACGTTTCCGTTGCTCCCCACATCGACGACCACACGCTCTTGTACAGCCATGCGAGTGATTCGCTGGGGTTCAACCGAATGGCTTCCTCGATCTTGTGCAGTGAGCCGCTTGCGTCTCCTGAGAGCTGRCACAAGGCATGGCCCTGGATTGCCAGCGCCAGCGCGCTGTTCGGCTCCAGGTCCAGGGCGCGCTCGGCGTGTTCGATGGCCTGGCGCGAGTCTTTTTGCGGAGCGTCACTCATGCCGCGCACGACCCGCAAGATATACCACTTRGCAAGCCAGGCACGCGGGGCCGCGGCGCGGTTGTGGCGTTCAAGCACGGCTTCGAGAACCTGGCGGCTCCGGTCGAAGTCATGCGTGGATGAGCGGTGCATGTGCGAGATGCCACCCAGCATGAGAGAGCAGCTGTCGAGCCGTGGAAGCGGCTGAATCAGCGACTGCTGGGCTTCCGTGTCAATCAGGGCATGGGTAGCCGCCGATGCAATGCGGTCGAGCAACTCGCTCTGGGTTTCCAGCAAGTCCATCGTGTCGCCGGAAATGCGGTCCGCCCAGATGACCTGGTCGGTACGGCTGTCCACGAGCTCTGCATTGATCAGGATTTTGCCGCCGCTGGCAATGTAGCTGCCCGACAGGATGAAGCGGGCCGCCAGCCGGTCACCGGCCTCTGCCATGACGTCGCTGCGACCGCGGAAGGCCGTAGTGGACAGGCGCGAAATGACCTTCAGGTCGGAGCTGCGCGACAGCTGGGCAATGATGCCGTCGGCGATGACCTCGCCAATGATGAAGTGCTCGGGTTCATTACTGCGCGCTTCAAAGGGAATGATGGCAATGGTGGGCCGGAAATCCGGCGCCGCAGCRGTGGGCGACTGTATGACCGGCTCATGGCCGGGCGGCCCGACGCGATACGCCCGTATCGGTTTGGCGACATGCTTGAGGTAGCACTCCCCCAGGTCTTCGATGTCGGCCTCAAGGCCGTCCGTAAGGTTGTCGCGGAGCTCGGCAGTGATCACGATCTCGCCAGGCCCGGCCAGGGTGGCAACCCGGGCCGTCAGATTGACGTCTGTGCCGTAGATGTCGTGCTTGTCGCTGACAAACTCCGCGAGATGCGAGCCCATACGCAAATGCAGGCGCCGTTCGGGCGGACGGCCAGCGTTGTCCTGGTCGCTGAAGTATTGCAGCGCAAACGCTGCCTTCATGCCGCCTTGAGCGCTGGCAAATTCCAGCATCAGGCCGTCTCCCAGGCTTTTGACAATGCGGCCGCCATGCAACGGCAGCACTTGCTGCTCGGCATGCTGCACCAGTTGTTGCCATCGCCACACGAAGTCATCTTGATCCTGCTCCATCAGTCGGACTGACTCCACCACGTCCATGACCAGCAGTACCTTGACTTGCCGATTCATGGTGTGTGGAAGCTCAATAAGGAAAGACATCGTAAATGACGTAACAAATATTCACATCCTCATTTTGTAGGAGGACGTGCAGGTAATAAACACCTGACGTGGTAACGCCACCCCAGGTGCCTCGCAGTGTTGTATCAGCGTTGAATTGTCGGTCATTCGCCGTTGAACGGCGTCAATCGATAGTTCACACAAAGGCTGGTACGTGCAAATTTATAGGCCAGCAGGTCGATATGCAGGGCGCGCATACCTCATGCATTCAGTGAAGACACGTTTGAACGGACCTGCCTGGTGCAGCCCGTTTGGGGCAGGGAAGGGCCGGCGCGTGGCGGGCGGCGAGGGGCCCAGGGAGCAAGCGGCGCTGATGGCTTTTTACTGTGCGGCCGGCGCGTGCGCCAGCGCCTGGTAAAACGGCGTGAAGTCCGGCTCGGTCAGGCGCAGCAGCGCGTCAAAACTGTCTATCACAAAATACTGCTGCTGAAAGCTGTCGATCTTGTAGGTCGACGACATGCAGCGCAGCAGGTCGGCATTGTCCCGCAGTGCAATGCGCCGGGGCTCGTTCGACTCCACGCTCCAGGCCAGCTCGCCCGGGCTGCTCAGGATGCCGGCGCCATAGGCCCGGACCTGATCGCCACCTTCCTTGTCGCGCAACAGCCCGAACTCGATGGTGTACCAGTAGAGGCGCGACAGCATTTCTACCGCACCGGGGATCGGCTGCCCGCCGCCTTCACCATGCTCCAGCGCATGCGCCTTCAGTGCGCCCTTGCCGTAGGCCTCTATATGGTCGGCGTAGCTTGGGTCAAACAGCAGCGGCACGTGGCCGAACAAATCGTGAAAGATGTCGGGCTCGACGATGTAGTCGAACTCGGCCGGCGTTCGTATCCAGTCCGTCACCGGAAATTTGCGGTTGGCCAGCAGCGTGAAGAAAGGTACTTCGGGAATCAGCCCTGGCACACCCACCAGCTGCCAGCCGGTCGCCTTGAAGAGCCGCTCGTTCACGTCTTCAAAACGCGGGATGGCATCACTCGCGCCCAGGCTGGGCAAGGCTTTAATGAACGCGCTGCAGGCCCGGCCGGGCAGCAATGCCGACTGCCGCGTGTAAAGGCGCCGGTAAGTCTCGTGATCTTCTTTGGTGTAAGCCGCGTAGTTTTGCGGGCAGGTGTAGTCAGCATTGACTTGCCCGCCACGCGCATAGTCACCCCTTGGCGGCCGGTCAGACTGGCCATAGACCGCCGGGGGCGGGGTGTTGCAGTCCGTGTTGCTTCCTACTTCAGCCATTGGCTCTCCACGCGCTGGTAGTCACCGCTGGCTTTGGCCAGGTGCAGCCACTGGTCCACGTAAGCCTTGAACGTCACGTCGCCGCGCGGCAACAGCCAGGCCATTTCCCCATACTGCAGCGGCTTGTCCGGGTTGATGGCGCACAGGCCCGGTTTGAGCTTTTGCTGGGTGATGGCTTCGGCCGACTCGGTCACGAACACATCGGCGCGGTTGGCCAGGATCTCGTCAAAGATGGTCAGGTTTTCCGGGTTAAGCCGCATCTGCGCCTGCTTGAAATTGGCGCGGGCAAAGCGCTCGTTGCTGCCGCCCGGATTGAAGATCACGCGTGTGGCGGGCTTGTCGATGTCGGCCACGCTTTGGTATTTGGCTACGTCGGCGCAGCGCGCAATCGGCGTTTTTCCGTTGACCATGTAAGGCGTGCTGAAGAAGGCGCGCTTTTGCCGCTCGGTGGTGACGGAGATGCCGCCAACAGCCATGTCGCATTTACCGCCCACCATGTCGGGCATCAAATTGGACCAGCTGGTCTTGACCCACTCGGGCTTGACGCCCAGGCTGGCCGTAAGCGAGGCCATCAGGTCCACGTCGATGCCTTCAAAGGTGCCGTCGGGCTTCTGGAAGCTGAAGGGCTTGTAGTCGCCTGGTGTGCAGATGCGCAGCACGCCGGCCTTTTGCACGCTGTCCAGGCTGGAAGCCGGAACCACGCTGACCGCCTGGGCACATGCCCCACCCCATGCAAAAAAAGCGGCGGCGACGCTGAATGCGGCCAGTCGATGGGGCAGCTGCGGGCAAAGTGGCATGGCAATCTCCGTGATGTGGGTGAAGGAAAACTTTTATTGTGCGCTTGCCTTGGACCCCGACAAAACGCCACGGCGCATCTGGTCCAGCTCAATGCTTTCAAACAGCGCCTTGAAGTTGCCTTCGCCAAAGCCATCGTCGCCCTTGCGCTGGATGAATTCAAAGAAGATCGGGCCCAGCTGGTTTTCACTGAAGATCTGCAGCAGCAGGGCGCCTTTTTTGCCGTCCACCAGAATCTTGCGCTTCTTCAAATCGGCCACGCTCTCGCCGTGTCCGGGGATGCGTTTGTCGATCAGCTCGTAATAGGTGTCGATCGTGTCCAGCAGCTTCACGCCGCTACTGCGCAATGCATCTACCGTACTGAACAAGTCGTTGCTGCCCATGGCAATGTGCTGGATGCCTTCGCCCTGGTAACGGTCCAGGTACTCCTGGATCTGGCCGGCTTTTTCGTTGCCCTCTTCGTTGATCGGGATGCGGATCTTGCCGCAGGGGCTGGTCATGGCCTTGCTTTTCACCCCGGTCACCTGGCCTTCGATGTCGAAATAGCGGATCTCACGGAAATTGAAGAGCCGCTCGTAAAAGCCGGCCCATTCGTCCATCCGGCCGCGGTGCACGTTGTGCGTCAGGTGGTCGATGTAAGTGAGGCCGTGGCCGGCGGGGTTCAGCACGTCACCCTGCACGCCTGGCAAGGCTTCAAAGTCCACGTCGTAAAAGCCGATGTTGCCGATGTCACCGGGCTGCGCGCCGTTCTTGCCGCGCCACTTGTCGATGAAATAAATGATCGAATCGCCGATGCCCTTGATGGCCGGAATGTTCAGTTCGCCTGGCGCCGATGTGTGGGCGTAGCCCCAGGCACCCAGGGATATCGCACGTTCGTAGGCAGCCTTGGCATCTTTCACACGAAAGGCAATCGCGCAGACGCTGGGCCCGTGCTGGCGCGCAAAGCGCTGGGCAAACGAATCCGGCTCGGCATTCAGGATGAAGTTGATGCCGCCCTGGCGGTACAGTGTGACATTCTTGTGGCGATGTTTGGCAATGGGCGTGAAGCCCATGCGTTCAAACAACGCGCCCATGGCGGCCGGGTCGGGCGCGGCATATTCAATGAATTCGAAACCGTCCGTGCCCATGGGGTTGTCCCAGGCCGCGCCTTGTTCGAAGTTCAGGGTGGCGTCGTTGCGTGCGTTCATGGCGTGTCTCMGGGGAAAAGATATGTGTCCCACTTTAGCGGCGCCATGCATCATTTTTATTGCGAAATAGGGCGCTTGCATTGCCATTGACGCAGTAAAGCTGCAAAATATTCCGTATGGAAGCACTTGACAAGCTTGATCGGCAAATTCTGCGCAGCCTGCAGGCTGACGGCCGCRCCACCTTCGACCTGCTGGCCGAGCAGGTGGGGCTTTCACCGAGTGCKGTATTGCGGCGCGTGAAGCGGCTCGAAGAAAGCGGCGTCATTGACCGCTATGTGGCGCTCGTCAAGCCTGAAGCCGTCGGGCTGGGGCTCACGGCCTACATCAACGTACGGCTGGAAAAGCACACCGAAAGCCACAAGCGCAACCCCATGGACCTGTTCCGCGCCAGCGTGCAGACCTGGCCGGAAGTCGCCGAATGCGCAGCCCTGACGGGCGAGATGGACTACCTGCTGCGGGTGCTGGTGCAGGATATGGCGCATTACAGCCGTTTCATCATGGACACCCTGCTCAAGCACCCCAGCGTGCAGGACTGCAAAACCAGCTTTGTGCTGGACCGGGTCAAGGCGACAACCGCCGTTCCCTTGTGACCTGCTGGTGGGCGTGGCACCGGCATTTTCAGGGGCGCTAATTTTTAACGGATACGCGATGAAAAATGTTGCCGCATTGCAACAATTGCTCCCGTGAAGCGGATTTCGTTCCCAGATTGCTATATTTTTAATAGCTGCTTGCGCCCGCCCCTATTGGAGAAAAGGCATAACGGGCCGATTTTTGGGGGCCGGCGTCTATTGACGCTGTTTCAGAAGCCCCTAGACTGTTGATTCTAGGGAAAACCCTTATATTGAGATCATGGTTACACCCAGCACCCTTTTAAGAGCATCCTATAACGCGGGCCGTGAATTCTTCCGGCCGCCCGTGGAAGAGCACGCCTCTGCGGCGCCCCCAACGCGTCAAGCCCCGCCCGTCATGGTTCCCATCCGTTCGATCGGCCCCAGCCACGGGGAGCGCATTGCCACCCATTTGCTGGCGCTGGACGCCCACGACCGTTACCTGCGCTTCGGCTATTCGGCCAGCGATGAGCAGATTCACCGCTATGTAGACGGGCTCAACTTCGAGCGTGACGAGATCTTCGGCATCTACAACCGTAAGCTGCAATTGATCGCCATGGCACACCTGGCGCACACCACTGACCCCAACCTCAAGAGCTGTGCCGAATTCGGCGTGTCCGTGCTGGCGCAGGCGCGCGGCCGTGGCTATGGCTCGCGGCTGTTTGACCGCGCGGTCATGCATGCGCGCAACAATGGCGTCGACATGATGTTCATCCACGCGCTGAGCGAAAACACCGCCATGCTCAACATCGCACGCAAGGCCGGCGCCACGATCGAACGGGACGGCTCTGAAAGCGAGGCGTACCTCAAGCTGCCGCCGGCCGACCTGGATTCGCGCATGACCGAAATGGTCGAAGAGCAGATCGCGCAGACCGACTACCGCCTCAAGGTCCAGGCCAARCAGTTCTGGGACATGCTGGCCATGGTCCAGGAAGTGCGGCAGGGCGTACGGGATGGGCGTGACCGCATGCCGATGTGACGCCCGGTCTGAGCTTTGCGCGACATCTGAATCAGAAACCGCGCCGCGCAGGGTCGGCCCGACCGTAGCTTTTGCCACTTGCTATTAATTCAGTAGCAGCTTGCGCTCATTCCGTTTGGCTGGGTGTTAAAACCGGCAACCTCCGCCTTTGTGCTTCCTGAATGGACACAAACCCAAACAGGAAATACAAAAAGCCAAACAAAAGCAAACAGCTTCGGCTGCGTGACGGAAAACGGCACCCCGCACCGTCAAGGATTTCAGCTATCCTTAGCCCCTTCACAACTACCGACCGCCCATCACGTGTCCGACGTTCCCCCCAGTCGGTCTTCCAGGCCAGAAGACAAACGCGGCTTTTTGCAAAAGCTTGCTGAAATGCTCCACCCGGGCCCCGACTCGAAAGACGAGTTGATCGAAACCCTGGTGGAAGCCCAGGACAATGACGTCATCGGAGCCCAGAGCCGCGAGATGCTCGAGGGGGTGATCCGCATGGCCGACATGACGGCGGGCGATGTCATGGTGGCTGCCCCGCGCATGGATGTGATCAACATCGACGCGCCGTTCGACGAATTGCTGCACCTGGTGATCGACACCGCCCACTCGCGTTTTCCTGTCTACGAAGGTGAAAAGGAAAACATCCTCGGCATCCTGATGGCCAAGGACCTGCTCAAGCTGCAGCGCGCGCCCGAACTCAACATCAAGGCCCTGCTCCGGCCCGCCGTTTTTGTGCCCGAGAGCAAGGGGCTCAACGACCTGCTGCGCGAATTCCGCGGCAACCGCAACCACCTGGCCATCGTCATCGACGAGTTCGGCCGCGTGGCGGGCCTTATCACCATTGAGGACGTGCTCGAGCAGATCGTCGGCGAGATCGAGGACGAATTCGACATTGCCGAAGACGAAGGCGACATTTTCGGCCTCAGCGACCACACCTACCGCGTCAGCGGCGACACTTCCATCGAGCGCGTCAACGAGGCTTTCGGCGTGACCTTGCCCGAGACCGACTTCGATACGATCGGCGGGCTGGTCGCGCATGAGATGGGCCATGTTCCCAAGCGCGGCGAGCATTTCGCGCTGGCCGGCCTGCAGTTCACGGTGCTGCATACCAAAGGTGGTGCAGTGCGCTGGTTCAAGGTATCGCCGGTCAACACCGGCGTCTGACAACGAATTCAAGAAAAAAGGGCGGGCTGACTATGGGACGGGATTCGATTCAAAGCATGATGTCCCATCTCCCGACCTTGCCTGCGCTGCTTGAACACGCACGCAACCCGCCGCCGCGCAAAGGCATTTCGCCGTTCCAGATTGCTATTATTTTGATAGCTGGTTGCGCTCATGCAGCAAGCATGGCGTGGCCTTTTGACTTTGGCTTCGCGCAGGGGCTGCCGCTGTGGTGGCTGCAACTGCTGGCGCTTTTCCTGTTTACCGCGCAACTTGACAGCTGCCGTTCATGGAAGCGTGCCGCGTGGATGGGCGGCCTCTTCGGCACGGCGATGCTGTGCAGTACCTTCTGGTGGCTGTTCATTTCCATGCACTACTACGGCGGGCTGGCAGCGCCCCTGACCGTCCTGGCCATCGTGCTGCTCGCCGCCTTCCTGGGGCTCTACTACGCAGCGGCCAGCGCAGTTTTCGTGAAGCTGGCGCCCAGGCGCAGGTTGCCGCGCGCTGCGGTGTTTGCAGCGCTCTGGCTGCTGGCGGAGCTGGCCCGGGTCGAGTTCTTTACCGGCTTTCCCTGGGGAGAGGGCGGTTATGCCCACGTCGACGGCTGGGCCAGGCCGCTGGCCGCCTGGGTGGGCGTGCACGGGCTGACGTTCCTGGCTGCGCTGGTGGCCGCCTGGCTGGCGATGACCCTGCGCGCATCCCATGTGCAGTGGCTCAACGTGACCGGCATCCTGGTTGTCTGCATAGTGGCGGGTTACCTGCCGGTGCAAAGCACCTGGCCCGGCGATGCACCCGTCCAGCCGACCGAGGCGCTGGGCGTTACGCTGCTGCAGGGCAACATTCCCCAGAACGAAAAATTCCAGCCCGGCACCGGCGTGGCCACAGCGCTGCGCTGGTACGGCCAGCAGCTGCGCGATGCGAAAGCGCCGCTGGTGGTGGCGCCTGAAACCGCCATCCCCGTGCTGCCCCAGCAATTGCCGGAAGGCTATTGGCAAGCGCTGCAGGCCCGGTTTGCCGCCGGCAACCAGGCGGCATTGATCGGCCTGCCGATTGGCAGCTCCCAGGCCGGGTATGCCAACTCGGTGCTCGGCTTCAAGCCCGGGCAGGCAGAGCCTTACCGTTTCGACAAGCATCACCTGGTGCCGTTCGGCGAGTTCATACCGCCAGGCTTCAGGTGGTTCATTGACATGATGCACATCCCGCTGGGCGACTTCAACCGCGGCGCGGTTGGGCAGGCTTCTTTCGAATGGAAGGGCCAGCGGTTGGCACCCAACATCTGCTACGAAGACCTTTTTGGCGAAGAGCTGGGCGCACGCTTCATCGATCCTGCGCTCGCCCCGACCATCTTTGTGAATGTCAGCAACATTGCCTGGTTTGGCAACACGGTCGCGATCGATCAGCACCTGCAGATCTCGCGCATGCGTGCGCTGGAGTTCAGCCGCCCGATGATCCGCGCCACCAACACCGGCGCCACGGCCATCATCGACCACCAGGGCAAGGTCACGCATTCGCTGGAGCGCCACACCCGCGGTGTGCTGAACGGCGACGTCCAGGGCCGCAACGGCATCACGCCGTATGCCCAGTGGGTGTCCCGCTACGGCCTCTGGCCGCTGTGGGGCTTCGGGCTGGGCGTGGCCGGTCTGGCGCTGGCGTTCCGCCGTCGCCGGTAGGAGAGGGCACACCCCTATCGGGGCTCACTGTGTGTAGCCCCTTTTCCCCTTGCAGGGGACGGTGCCTGCGGCCCGGCAAGCCGGTTCCGCGGCACCTGCTGGCTCGGAGGTGCGGCGCTCAGTGGGTCGAGGCCATCACGCCGTGCAGTAGCTCCGGCAGCATCTCCAGCATGCGTAGCGCATCCTGTCCCGGCGGCGTGCTGCTCGCAAAATACATCTGGAGTGGCGCCTGGGCAAAATCATGCAGCGGCACCGCGGTCAATGATTGCGGGTCCAGGTTGCTGGCCGTCAGGAAATCCACCACCGTCCAGCCCATGCCGCGCTTGACCAACTCCAGCGCCAGCCGCGAGGTGTGCACCTGCATTCCCTCGGGGGCAGTCAGGCCGAGGTGGCGCGCCAGGTCGTCGATCGACTGGCACATCGGGTCTTCGCCCACCAGGCGGATCAACGGCATGCTGGCCAGGAAAGACATCGGGTTCTGGCGCCGGGCCTTCACGGCCCGCTGCCAGATGTCGCGTGTGACGGCCAGGTAGAGCGGCCCGCTCACCAGCGTCGAGCTGGTCAGCAGCGGGTGCGGGTGTTCATAAAAGCCCAGGGCAAAGTCCACGCTGCGTGTCAGCAGCGCCTGCACCATCTGGTCCTGGTGCAGGGTTCGCACCTCGATGCGCACACGCGGGTAGCGCGCCATGTGCTTTTCCAGTACCAGCGGTAAAAACTCGTGACTGACGGACGGAATGGCCGCAAGCCGTACCTGGCCGCCGGCTGCCTGCCGCAGGTTGACGGCAATGCGCTTGAGCCCGTCCAGTTTCTGGTGAATCTGCGAAGACTCTTCAAACAGCACACGTGCTTCGGGGGTGGGGGCCAGCGTGCCCTTGCCGCGGGTGAAAAGCTTGTAGCCCAGTTGCAGCTCCGTGTGCGCAATGGTCTTGCTGACAGCCGAAGGTGTGATGCAGATCAGCCGAGCCGCGGCGCTCATGTTGCCGGTCTGCATCACCGCCTGGAAGACTTCAAGTTGCCTGAGGTTCATGTCGTTTCAGGGTGTCGCTGGCGGTGCGTCCATGGAAGGAAAGATGCTGCCCGGATGTAGATTGGGGTGTGAGTTTTAGTCACACCCCTCGTTACATTATGCATCGCTGGGCGCTGCCGGCCTCGCTACGATGAGCCACCTTTGGCCAAGCGGCTGGGGGAAACGCCGAATGGGCAGGGTAAAACCGTTTTCTTGCCTGCTGTGCGCAAAAAACTGAACAAATTCCATTTTTCTGGAGACATGCATGCAAATAGCCTCAACATTTCGTCACATGGGCGCCGCGCTTGGCCTGGTGGCATTCACGGCGCTCGGGGTGCCCGCGCTGGCACAAACCGCCGCCAAACCCAACGTCGTTATCCTGGCCACCGGCGGGACCATTGCCGGTGCTGGCGCTTCCGCCCTGAACAGCGCGACGTACGCAGCCGCCAAGGTGCCGGTCGACAAGCTGCTGGCCGGCCTGCCAGAGCTGGCCAATGTTGCCAACGTGAAGGG
>NZ_JBFUBD010000086.1:0-11017 GCF_056405935.1 Polaromonas sp. P1_E3 | reverse complement strand
CTGGAAGAGGTCATCAAAGAGCACCCCGTGATGCTGAACCGTGCGCCTACGCTGCACCGTTTGGGCATTCAGGCCTTTGAGCCCATCCTGATCGAAGGCAAGGCCATCCAGCTGCACCCACTCGTCTGCTCGGCTTTCAATGCCGACTTCGACGGTGACCAGATGGCTGTTCACGTACCGCTGTCGGTCGAGGCACAGATGGAAGCCCGCACATTGATGCTGGCTTCGAACAACATCCTGTTCCCTGCCAACGGCGAGCCGTCCATCGTTCCTTCACAGGACGTTGTGCTGGGCCTGTACTACACGACCCGCGACCGTACCAACGGCAAGGGCGAAGGCCTGGTGTTCTCCGACACCGGCGAAGTCCGCCGCGCATTCGACGCGGGTGAGCTCGACCTGAATGCCCGCATCAGCGTGCGCCTGACCGAGTACACCAAAGACAAGGCCACGGGCGAGTTCGTGCCGTCGACCAAGCTGTGGGAAACCACGGGCGGCCGCGCACTGCTGTCCGAAATCCTGCCCAAAGGTTTGCCTTTCTCCAACATCAACAAGGCGTTGAAGAAAAAGGAAATCTCCAAGCTGATTAACGTGTCTTTCCGCAAGTGCGGATTGAAAGAGACCGTGGTGTTTGCCGACAAGCTGCTGCAGTCGGGCTTCCGCCTGGCGACCAAGGCCGGCATCTCGATCTGCATCGACGACATGCTGATCCCCAAGGAAAAGCCGGCCATCATTGCGCGCGCACAAAAAGAAGTCAAAGAAATCGAGCAGCAGTATGTCTCGGGTCTGGTGACATCCGGCGAACGCTACAACAAGGTGGTCGACATCTGGGGCAAGTCCGGCGACGAAGTGTCCAAGGTCATGATGGCCCAGCTTTCGAAAGAAAAAGTGCTGGACCGCAATGGCAAGGAAGTCGAGCAGGAGTCCTTCAATTCCATCTACATGATGGCCGACTCCGGCGCCCGCGGTTCCGCTGCGCAAATTCGCCAGGTCGCCGGTATGCGCGGTTTGATGGCCAAGCCTGACGGCTCGATCATCGAAACGCCGATTACCGCCAACTTCCGTGAAGGCCTGAACGTGCTGGAGTACTTCATCTCCACCCACGGCGCCCGTAAGGGTCTGGCCGACACGGCGCTGAAAACGGCCAACTCCGGTTACCTGACGCGCCGCCTTTGCGATGTGGTCCAGGATCTGGTGGTCACCGAAGAAGACTGCGGCACGCAAGAGGGTTCCCTCATGCGCGCTATTGTCGAGGGCGGTGAAGTCATCGAATCGTTGCGTGACCGTATCCTCGGCCGCACGGCGGTCGAAGACATCCTGCACCCGGAAAACCGCTCGGTGCTGGCCAAGGCCGGCATCATGCTGGACGAAGACCTGATCGAAGAACTCGAAGCAGCTGGCGTGGACGAAGTGAAAGTGCGTACGGCACTGACCTGCGAAACCCGCTTCGGCTTGTGCGCCAAGTGCTACGGACGCGATTTGGGACGCGGCGGCCTCATCAACATCGGTGAAGCGGTCGGTATCATCGCCGCGCAGTCGATCGGTGAGCCCGGCACGCAGCTGACGATGCGTACCTTCCACATCGGTGGCGCCGCATCGCGCGCAGCGATCGCTTCCAGCGTTGAAGCCAAGTCCAACGGTGTGATCGGTTTCAACGCACCGATGCGCTACGTGACAAATAGCAAGGGTGAGCTGGTTGTGATTGCCCGTTCCGGCGAGATCATCATCCATGATGAGCATGGCCGTGAGCGTGAGCGCCACAAGGTTCCGTATGGTGCCACGTTGACCGTCAAGGCCGACCAGACCATCAAGGCCGGCGCCATTCTGGCCAACTGGGATCCGCTGACCCGCCCCATCATTACCGAGTTCGCCGGCAAGGTGGCCTTCGAGAATGTGGAAGAAGGCGTGACGGTTGCCAAGCAGGTTGACGATGTCACCGGCCTGTCCACCCTGGTGGTGATCGATCCGAAACGCCGCGGCGCCACGAAGGTGATCCGTCCGCAGGTCAAGCTGATCGACGCTTCCGGCCATGAAGTCAAGATTCCCGGCACCGATCACTCGGTGACGATTGGCTTCCAGGTGGGTGCACTGGTTCAGGTGCGCGACGGCCAGGACGTGGGCCCCGGCGAAGTGCTGGCCCGTATCCCGATCGAAGGCCAGAAGACCCGCGACATTACCGGCGGTCTGCCGCGTGTTGCCGAGCTCTTCGAAGCCCGTACGCCGAAAGACAAAGGCACGCTCGCCGAAATGACCGGTACCGTGTCGTTTGGTAAAGAKACCAAAGGCAAGGTTCGCCTGCAGATCACTGATCCCGAAGGCAAGGTCTGGGAAGATCTCGTTCCGAAGGAAAAGAACATCCTGGTGCACGAAGGCCAGGTGGTCAACAAGGGCGAGTCGATTGTGGACGGCCCTGCCGACCCGCAAGACATCCTGCGCCTGCTGGGCATGGAAGAGCTGGCACGCYACATCGTCGACGAAGTGCAGGACGTTTACCGTCTGCAGGGCGTGAAGATCAACGACAAGCACATCGAAGTGATTGTTCGCCAGATGCTGCGCCGCGTGGTCGTTGAAAACGTCGGTGACTCCAGCTACATCGCTGGTGAACAGGTTGAGCGTTCTGCCATGCTCGATGCCAACGACGCCCTGCGCGCCGACGGCAAGATTCCGGCGACGTTCAGCAACTTGCTGCTGGGTATCACCAAGGCTTCGCTGTCGACCGATTCGTTCATTTCTGCGGCTTCCTTCCAGGAAACCACCCGCGTGCTCACCGAGGCTGCCATCATGGGCAAGCGCGACGAGCTGCGCGGCCTGAAAGAAAACGTGATCGTTGGCCGCCTGATCCCTGCCGGTACCGGCATGGCCTACCACGAGGCACGCAAAGCCAAGGACCAGATGGACGACGCCGAGCGCCGTGCCATCGCCGAAGCCGAAGCGGCCGAGCTGGAAGCCATGCCCGCCGCAGCCGAAGCAGGCAGCGACAGCGCGGCTTCCGAGTAAGCCAGACTGATCCGCGCCGCAAGAGGCGCCAGGCCCCACACTCCGCAAGGGTGTGGGGCTTTTTTATGGGCAAGACGGCAGTCGCCTTGCAGTCAAGCAGGCCGGGAGATTGAAGCGAAATCCGGGCTTTGCGCATACCAGACGCGCGCTAGCAGCTATCAAAATCATAGCGATTCATGGCATTCAGCATACGGCCTGCAAGCTTGCCGACTGAACCCAAAACCAGTTAACCTCGCGGCAGCCGTCCGCAGAACTTTCCGGCGAAGGTCAGCCTACGCAGTACCAAGGAATATCCATGCCCCTTAGCACCCTTGCTTTTATCATCGTGTTTGCCCTGCTGGTTTTCTGGGCCGTAGGCGCCTACAACCGGCTGGTACGGCTGAAAAACATCATCGCCAATGCTTTTGGCCAGATCGATGTGCAGCTCAAGCGCCGTTATGACCTGATTCCCAATCTGGTTGAAGCCGCCAAAAAATACCTCCAGCATGAGCAAAGCACGCTCGAGGCGGTGATGCTCGCACGTAACCAGGCGCGTACGGCCAGYGACGCRGTGCGCAGCCGCCCYGCCAAYGCSGGCGCCGTYGTGGCGCTGGCYGCYGCCGAGCARTCGCTGGASGGMAGCCTGGGGCGKCTTTTTGCTGTGGCCGAGGCTTACCCTGAACTCAAGGCCGATCAGACCATTCGTGAACTCAGCGAAGAGCTCACCAGCACCGAGAACAAGGTCGGTTTTGCCCGGCAGGCGTATAACGATGCCGTGCTGGACTACAACAATGCGCAAGGGCAATTTCCCGCGCTGCTGATTGCCCGCACATTTGGTTTTGCGCCTTCAGCCATGCTGCGCGCGACGGAGACGCCGGCGGAGCGCGAGGCTGTCCGCATCCAGTTCTGAAGATATGGCCCCCACGCTTTTCACTTCGTGTAATGCGCTTCCCCCCGAGGGGGCTAATTTTCCTAGGGGCGGCCCGTCGGAAAATTGTTGGCCCGTGCTTCAGGCGGCATGAATGCGGTTTTTTGAGCGTCAAGAGACGGCTCGCGGGCAGACCACGCGGTTGCTGGTGCTGTTCGGCTTGACCGTGCTTGCGCTGCTGCTGGCTGTCAATGCCGCGCTGGCGCTGACCTGGCGTCTCGTAGCTCCCGGTTTCAACGGCTATCCGGCTTATTTCTTTGGAGTGAACACCGGTGTCACCCTGCTGTTTGTGTTTGGCGGCTGGTGGCTGGAAACTTCTGCGTTGAAAGGCGGTGGCGAGAGGCTGGCGCGCCGCGCTGGCGCCCGGGAAGCCTGGCCGGCCAGCCGCGAGGCCGAACAGAAACTGTGCAATATCGTGAGTGAGTTGGCCATTGCAGCCAGCATGCGGCAGCCCCAGGCCATGGTGCTTGACCGAGAAGAATGTATCAATGCCTTTGCTGCCGGCTGGGATGAAGACGATGCCGTGGTGGCGGTCACGCGCGGCGCCCTGGAATACCTGACACGCGACGAGTTGCAGGGCCTGGTTGCGCATGAGTTCAGTCACCTGCGTGAAGGCGATACGCGGCTGAACATGCGTTTGGCCGGCATGGTGTTCGGACTTGAGATGGTCTTCAACCTCGGACGCAGCATGTGCGGACAGGGCAAGAACGGCGGACGTTCGTTTCTTGCCTTGCCTGGATTCGCCATCATGACTACGGGCTCGCTCGGCTGGCTTGCCGGACGTGCGCTGAAGGCTGCGGTGTCTCGCCAGCGCGAGTTTCTGGCCGATGCGCGCGCCGTGCAGTTCACGCGCAGCAAGGATGGTCTGGGTGGTGTGCTGCGAAAAGTGGCGGGCCAGCAGGCGCGCGGGCTTCTACCGCGCAGCGCCCATCCGGCGGTGCAGCACATGTTGCTGGTGGGCCTCAGTGCAGATACCCGGTGGTTTGCCAGCCACCCGCCTTTGGCCGAACGCATCCGCCGCATCTATGGGCGCTCGATGGAMGTGCTTCCCACGCAGCGGGATGACGAAATGCCGACACGGCCGGACGCGATTTTCTAGACGCATCCGGACTGCGATAACTTGCCAATAAGTACATCGCCATTGGTTTGAACTGCAGGGATCCAACTGCTGCCGAAGTACTGGATACTCCCTATAGAGTGCCGGGAGCACCACGTTAAATTGTCAGTGAAAGACTGCGGCCCAAAACGACAGGAGAACCCATGAAAATCTCACGCCACTTAATATGCAGGGGCTTCAAGCGCCTCGCGCTGCACTTGCTCTGCCTTGCGCTCAGTCCTCTGGCGCAGGCACAGGACACCGGCACCAAGGAAGCGCTGTATGCCCGAAGCCTGGCCGCAACCTGCGCCAACTGTCACGGTACCAGCGGCAAGGTGGTCCAGGGTTCAGCGGTCACTTCGCTGGCAGGCCTCGACAAGGGCTATATCGTTGCGCAGATGACTGCCTTCAAGGCTGGTACGCGGCCCGCCACCGTGATGCACCAGATCAGCAAGGGTTTTAACGATGCGCAGATCGTGTCGCTGGCCAGCTACTTTGCCGCACAGAAGAAGTAAGGAGCAGAAACCATGAACACGCCTCTTCACACTGGTTCGCTGGCCGGCTTCAAGCGCCGCTCCTTCCTGCAGTCAAGCGCCGCCCTGGGTTTGCTGGGCCTGGCCGGCTGCGCCACGACATCGGTTCCTTCCAGGGCCAAAGTGGTGGTCATCGGCGGCGGTTACGGCGGCGCCACCGCTGCCAAATATGTGCGCCTGCTGTCGGACAACAAGATCGACGTGGTGCTGATCGAGCCGCAGGACGCTTTCATCTCCTGCCCCATCTCCAATCTCGTGCTCAGCGGCGGGAAACAGATCGCGGATATCACCACACCGTATTCGGGCCTGTCACGCAACCACGGCATCACAGTGGTGAAAGATTACGCCAGCGCCATCGACACCGTGAAGAAAACGGTCACCTTGGCGGGCGGCGCCACCATTGCCTACGACAAGCTGGTGGTCTCACCTGGCGTGGAACTGATGTTCGGCAGCGTTGAAGGTCTGAAAGACGCCAACGCTTCCGGACAGGTACTGCAGGCCTGGAAGGCCGGCGCGGAAACCCTCGCGTTGCGCCGCCAGCTTGAAGCCATGCCCGACGGCGGCGTGTATGCCATCACCATTCCCGAAGCACCTTACCGCTGCCCACCCGGTCCTTATGAGCGCGCCAGTGTCATTGCCGGTTATTTCAAGGCTGCCAAGCCGCGCAGCAAGGTGCTTATTCTTGATGCGAACCCCGATGTCACCTCCAAAGGGCCGCTCTTCAAAAAAGTGTGGGCGGAGCAGTACAAGGGCATCATCGAATACCGCGGCCAGCACAAGGCCACTGCGGTTGACGCCAAAGCCGGCGTCATCAAGTTCGATGTGCAGGACGACGTGAAGGCCAATGTGCTGAATRTCCTGCCGGCCATGCGCGCCGGCACGATTGCCGTGCAGACGGGCCTGAACAACCAGGCCAACAACCGCTGGTGCGGCGTCAATTACCTGACGTTTGAGTCCACCGCTGCGAAAGATGTGCACGTGCTGGGCGACTCCATCCAGGTCGCACCTGCCATGCCCAAGAGCGGCCATATGGCCAACAATCACGGCAAGGTCGCTGCTGCTGCCATTGTGGCGCAGCTCTCGGGCTGGGACGTCAATCCGGCGCCCATGCTGACCAACACCTGCTACAGCTTTGTCGACAACAAAAACGTGATTCATGTGGCCAGCGTGCATGAATACGTGGTGGCCGAGAAAACCTTCAAGGCAGTGGCCGGCTCCGGCGGCGTGAGCACCGGGCCTACCGAACTGGAAGGCGTTTACGCGCTGAACTGGGCCAGCAATATCTGGGCAGATAGTTTGAATTAGCCCCACGGTGGAATAGAGCCCCCACGGTCGCTCACTTTGTGTAGCTCCCTGCCCCCCGAGGGGGCCGCCCGCCCTCCGGCCCGGCAAAGCCGGTTCCGGGGCTCATGCTGGGCTTAAGAGTTCAGTAGGGCACAACCAGCGGTGATCTCTTGGCTGGTCTAATAGGGCGCCGTCCATTCCGAACGGTATCCGTGAGACAAATGCAAGAAACCCCGACCCAAATCCCCCTTTGGCGCCAGCTTCAGGGGGCAGCCTCCCTGCTGATGGCCGTACGCGACGGGAAGTCCATGACTGCCGCACTCGAAGACGTGGATGCCGCCTTGCGCCCCGGCGTCCAGGCACTGGGATTCCACACCCTGCGCTGGCTGGGCCGTGCCGAGGCCTTGCGCCAGCAGCTGGCCCGCCGCCCGCCGCCGCCCGAGGCCGATGCCCTGCTATGCGTGGCGCTGGCATTGGCCTGGAACGAAATCGATGTCAGCCGGCCGGAACAATTTTCCGACGGGCCGCCCCCAGAAAAATTGGCCCCTTCTTCTTCTGAATGGGGCAGCGCACCGCCGAAGGCCCGCGAAGCGACAAGCGTGGGGGCCAGATACACCGCGCACACGCTTGTTGACCAGGCGGTGGAAGCCGCCAAGCGTGGGGATGCCACGCAGCACCAGGCCAGTTTCATCAACGGCTGCCTGCGCCGTTTTTTGCGCGAACGCGATGAACTGGTGGCGCGCACCGAAAAAAGCCCCCAGGCCGTATGGAACCACCCCCAGTGGTGGATAGACCGGGTACGCAAGGACCACCCCGGGGACTGGCAGATCATATTGCAGGCCAACAACACCCAAGCGCCGCTGATCTTGCGTATTAATGAACGAAAAACGACTCAGAGCCAATACCAGCGTGCGCTAGCAGCTATCAATATTGAAGCATCGCCTGTCGGCAAGCATGGCGTAATCCTTGCCCAGGCGCAGGCCGTCAGCTCGCTGCCCGGTTTTGCGGAAGGGCATTTTTCGGTCCAGGACGCCGCGGCGCAGCTGGCCGCGCCGCTGCTTCTGGAGGGCTTGAAGGTCGAGGGTAGAGAAGCCGGACGGCTGAAGGTACTGGATGCCTGTGCCGCACCCGGCGGCAAAACCGCCCACCTGCTTGAGTTGGCGGATTGCGATGTGACCGCGCTGGATATCGATGCCCGCCGCTGCGAGCGCGTGAAGCAGAATCTGCAACGCCTGGGTCTGGAGGCCGAGATCCGCGTCGGAGATGCCGGCCGGCCCGATTCCTGGTGGGATGGGCAGGCATTCGATGCCATTCTGCTGGACGCGCCCTGTACCGCCTCGGGTATTGTGCGGCGCCACCCCGATGTGCGCTGGCTACGCCGGCCAACGGACATTGCCCAGCTGGCTGGCATCCAGGCGCATTTGCTCGAAACGCTCTGGCTTCTGCTCAAGCCCGGTGGGCGCCTGCTTTACTGCACCTGCTCGGTTTTTCGCGCAGAAGGCGACAACCAGATACAAACGTTTCTTACGCACCACACCGATGCCCTATTAAAGCCTTCCCCGGGTCATTTGCTTCCCCAAAGTGGCGCCGGAGCGACGGTCTTCCCGGACAATTTGATGCGTGAACACGACGGTTTTTATTACGCCCTCCTTGAAAAACACAGCCGTTGAATATGGCCGGCGTGTGGCGGGCGGCATGGGGCGCTTGTTGCTTGGGCTGTGCCTTTGCATTGCCATGGGAACGTCGGGACTGGCGTCGGCCACTGAAATCACCCAATTGCGTGTGGAGCGGGGCGACGATGGTGTTCACCTGTCCGCGCTGGTCCGGTTTGAGCTTCCAGCCGTGGTGGAAGACGCCCTCCTCAAGGGCATTCCGATGTTTTTTGTGGTCGAAGCCGACATTTACCGTGATCGCTGGTACTGGACCGACCCGCGCGTGGTCAGTGCGGCCCGCACCGTTCGGCTGGCTTACCAGCCTTTGACACGGCGCTGGCGCGTCAACATTGCCTCCGGCCTTATCACCAGCTCGGCGGGCCTGCGTGCCACGTTAAACCAGAATTACGAAACCCTTCCCGAGGCGCTTTCTGCCATTCAGCGCGTGGCACGCTGGAAGATCGCCGATGTCACCGAGATCGACCCCGAGGCTGCGCACAAGCTCGACTTCAGTTTCAGGCTCGACCTGACACAGCTGCCGCGTCCCTTCCAGATCGGGGTTGCCGGGCAAAAAGACTGGAATATTTCCGCGCAGGTCAAGGAGCGGCTGAAACTGGAGCCCGCCACGCCCGTGGTCTCCAGCGCCGAGGGCGTCAAGTGAACCTGCAGGTCAGTGGCGGCTCCCTCAAGAGCAGCAAAGCTTTTCGCTGGACCGTCGGTGTCGGCGTGGGTGCCATTGCGGCGCTCGGTTTGGTGCTGATGTTTCTGCTGACGCAGGCCACCGGAAACCGGGAGCTGTACGAGCGCAATTACGCCTTGCTCTTCGTGCTCAACGTGGCCGTTGCCGGCTTGCTGCTTCTGGTCATTGGATGGATTGTGGTGCGCCTTGCAGTGCGGCTGTACCGCGGCCGTTTTGGCAGCCGCCTGCTGGTCAAGCTGGCCGCCATTTTTGCCTTGGTCGGCCTGATGCCAGGGCTGATGATTTATGTGGTGTCCTACCAGTTTGTCTCGCGGTCCATTGAAAGCTGGTTTGACGTGGAAGTGGAGGGCGCGCTGGCGGCCGGGCTGAATCTGGGCCGTGCCACGCTGGATACGCTCGCCGCTGACCTGGGCAACAAGACACGGCAGGCCGCCGCCCAGATCGCCGAAACGCCTGATGCCATGGCAGGCCTCGCGCTTGAGCGCCTGCGCGACCAACTCCAGGCCAGCGACGTGGTGCTGTGGAGTCCCTCCGGCCAGGTTATCGCCAGTGCAGGCGACTCGCGTTTCCTGCTGAAGCCCGAACGCCCCTCTGCGCAGCAGCTGCGCACGGCGCGCACTCAACGGGTCGTCACGCAAATTGAAGGCCTCGATGAAGTGGTGTCGGCCGGCAATGGCGAGCTGGCCACCGGGGGAGCGGCAGGCATCGCGCCGGGGGCCATTGCACGCGTCAAGGCGATCGCCGTGGTGAACAACCCCAATGTGAATGTGCTGGGAGACGCGCGCTTCCTGCAGGTGACCCAATTGCTGCCTGAGGGCCTGGTGGCCAATGCGGTCGCCGTCCAGGAGGCCAACCGCGAATACCAGGAGCGTGCGCTTGCCCGCAGCGGCCTGCGAAAGATGTACATAGGCACACTCACGCTCAGTCTTTTTCTGGCCGTGTTCGGTGCGGTACTGCTGGCTGTGGTGCTGGGCAACCAGCTGGCCAAGCCGCTGCTCGTGCTGGCAGAAGGCGTGCGCCAGGTGGCCCAAGGTGATTTGACGCCCAAGGCTGCGCTGCAGGGCAAGGACGAGTTGGGCGGGCTCACGCGTTCTTTTGCCGACATGACGCAGCAACTGGCCGATGCCCGCTCGGCGGTGCAGCAAAGCATGAGCCAGGTTGACGCTGCGCGCGCCAACCTGCAGACCATTCTGGACAATCTCACCGCCGGCGTGATGGTGCTGGATGTGAATGGCCGCATCCAGTCCAGCAACCCCGGGGCCACCCGCATCCTGCGCGCGCCGCTGGCGGCGTACCACGGGAAGTCACTCGGCGAAGTGCCGGGCCTGGGCCTGTTTGCCAAGGATGTGCTGGCGCAGTTTGCCGATTACCTCAGCGATGGTGCGCCGCACGGCCTTGAGCATTGGCAGCAGTCTTTCGAGCTCAATGCGGCTGTGCCCGGGGCGCCCGACAACGCCATCACGCTCATCGCCCGTGGCGCCAGGATGCCGGGCACCGAAGAATTTTTGCTGGTGTTTGACGATGTTTCTGAAATGGTGTCGGCCCAGCGCGCACAGGCCTGGGGCGAAGTGGCACGGCGTTTGGCGCACGAGATCAAAAATCCACTCACGCCTATCCAGCTGTCGGCGGAGCGCCTTGAAATGAAACTGACCGGCAAGGTCGGCGAGCCCGAACAGCTGCTGCTGACCAAATCTGTCAAGACCATCGTCGATCAGGTCGATGCGATGAAACGGCTCGTGAACGAATTCCGCGACTACGCCCGCCTGCCGGCAGCCGAGCTAAAGCCCGTAGATCTCAACGCATTGATCAACGATGTAATGCAGCTCTACCTCAGTGACGGCCACAGTGAGC